>NZ_JBDZDI010000011.1:0-151524 GCF_040044975.1 Gordonia oleivorans | reverse complement strand
GATGTCGGGGTCGTCGGTGGTGCGGGTGCGTTCGTATTCGGCGCGGACGATGGCGGCGAGGAAGCCGGCGCCGTCGAGGGGTGTCAGGCGCATGCTGACGGTGAGGGTGTCGTCGGTGTTCCAGCGCCAGCTGGCGGTGGATTGTGGTGGGCGGTTGTGTTTTTGGTAGCGGTGGTCGTCGATGTTGCGCATGGCGCGGACGAGGAGTTCGACTTGGGCGGCGTCGGCGGACAGGGCGAGGTTGAGGAGTTCGGGTTCGCGGTCGGGGGTGGCGACGCGGGTGATGGCGCGGACTTTGGAGTAGGAGAGTTGTCCGTGGGTGAAGGCGGTGTGGATGCGGGGGAGGTTGCGGAGGGCGCGGGCGACGCGGACGTGGTCGTGGGCGGTGCGCATGGAGAGTCCGGCGCGTAGGGACAGCCAGTGGGCGAGGGAGAGGATGCCGTCGCCGACCCAGGTGTGGCGGTCTTCGAATTCGGCGAGGAGTTCGAGGAATCGTGCGGTGAGGGTGGCGATTTGGGCGGCGTGGCCGAGGAGGCGTTCTTCGATCTGGACGGAGCTCAGTTCAGTGGGTGGGGTGGTGTCGAAGAGGTCGGTGGCGTCGCAGCGGGGTGTGGTCGACGGTGCGGTGGTGGCGGTCGGGGCGGGCATGGTGGACCTCCGGGGTCGGTGTTGCGTTCGATGACTCAGGGTATCGATCACCACCGACAGAATCGGCTCCCGAGCGTTCCGCGGAACGCTCGGAACGTCCACCGACACTCAGTCGATCTCGACCTCGTAGACCACGAACACGCTGGTGGCGAGCCGGTCGTAGAGTCGACGAGCGGTCGAGTTGTCCTGCGCGGTCTGCCAGTACACCTTGGGGAGGTCATGCGCGGCGGCCCACGCCGTCACATGCTCGACGAGTGCGGCTCCCACGCCCGAGGATCGTGCGTCGGCCGCGACGTAGAGATCCTCGAGATAGCAGTATGGCGTCTCGCTCCAGGTCGATGGGTGGGTGAGCCAATGGACGATACCGACGACGGCGCCGTCGGAGACGGCCGCCGCACCCCACATGTCCACGGCATCATCGAGTAGTCGTCGGAAGGTGAGTTCGGTCTGCGCCTCGCTGAGATGGTGACGATAGAACTCGAGGTAGCCGTGCCACAGTGGCAGCCAGGCATCGTGGTCGTCGACGGTCAGCGGCCTCACATGCACACTCATCGTTTCAGTATGGAGGGTCGCCGGCGTTGAAGAGCGCGAGGCGCTGTCGCCGACGCCGCCATCGCACTACCATCGGCGACATGAAATCGCCCCGCCACTCGATCACGCGGCTCGACACCACTTCCCATGAGCTGTGAATGAAGCGGGCGAAAAGCGTTGAGGTGGAACAATCTCGGCGTCGTCACGGGGGCAGCCCGGCTGGCACGCGATGGAATCACAACACTCACTACCATCGGCTGATCATGGATGCGGTGCCCGCCCATGCGTGCACCGCGCTCGACGTCGGGACCGGCGACGGACTGCTCGCAGCCGAACTTCGTGCACGGATTCCCGAGGTGGTCGCCATCGACCTCGATGAGGGCGTGCTGAACCGCGCGCGGAGCGAGGCGACAGGCATCGAATGGATTCGAGGCGACGTGATGGACCATCCGTTCGGCCGGACCTTCGACGTCGTCGCCTCGGTGGCGACGCTGCATCACCTTCCCGATCCGGCCGCGGCGTTCCGGAGGTTGTCCGACCTGACATCGCCGGGCGGAACCCTGATCACGGTCGGCCTCGCACGGCCGACTCGGATATCGGAGCACGGTCTCGGTCTGCTGGGCGTTGTGCAGCATCGGTGGCTGTCACTGCGGCGTGGACACTGGGAGCATTCGGCGCCGACGGTGTGGCCGCCGCCGCACTCGTACACCGAGGTACGTCGGTGTGCGATGCGGGAATTACCTGGTGCGCAATGGAAGTTGCTGCCGTTGTTCCGGTATGCCGTGACGTGGCACAAGCCGATGGCGTGACGTCCCGGGGTGCGCGTGTTCGGCGCGGGACGGTGAGCACCGCCAGACATGCGGCGATGAGCAGGATTCCCACCCATCCGGCCGCCGGGAGTTGTTCGCCCACAACGGCGACGGCGAGAACCGCCGCGACGGCCGGTTCGAGCAGGGTGAGCGTGGTGGCGGTCCCGGCGGTGACATGGCGTAGGCCCCAGCCGAAGGCGAGATAGCCGACGAACATCGGGATGAGGGCCAGGTAGATTCCCACGCCGAGGTTCGTCCATGAGGACAGCAGTGGCGCACCGGTCGCGAGGATGACCGGCACCAGCAGGAGCCCACCCACACCGAAGATGGTGCCCATGGACGCGGCCGCGGAGATGCTGTGCGACATCAGTCGGTGGGCCGCCCAGGAATACAACGCGTACGTCGTCGCAGCAACGAGGCCGAGGCCGATACCGAACAGCGTTCGCAGCGCACCCGCGTCGGAGGTGCCGGGGGCCGCGGCGTGCGCCACGCAGAGCAGGACGGTCCCGGCGACACCGAGGCCGGTCGCCACCATCCACCGCCGGGTCAGTGGCCGGCCGTCGGCGACGCGTTCGATGAGTGCGCAGGCCAGTGGGGCGGCGCCGATCGACACGACGGTGCCCGTCGCGACCCCGGCCAGATGCATCGAGCTGTAGAACGCGAGTGGATAGATCGCGACCGATGCGGCGCCGACCGCGACCGTGGTGCGGTGGGCACGCAGATCCCTGGCATGGCTGCGGATCCCGCCGGCGGCGACACCGGCCTGGAGGAGGCCGCCGACACCCATGGCCACCGCGCCGATCGCGAGAGGGCTCACGCCCGGGGCGAAGGTGGCGGCGGTGCCGGTCGTTCCCCACAGCGTTGCCGCGAGGAGAACGAGCAGTGTTCCCAGCCGCGTGGTCGCGCGGTCGGAGCGGTTCACAGGTCCTCGAGAAGCTCGACGGCCAGGCTGCGGGCGTGCTGCAGACGCGTGTCGTCGCCGTCGAGTCCGGCGCGAACCATCGCCCCCTCCAGCAGGAAGCTCAGGTGTTCGGCGAGTCGGTTCGCGCGGTCGGGCCGGTCGGGGAGGAGTGCCTCGAGATGGTTCGCGATGAGGCGTTCGACGTGGTCCTTGTGGGCGGCGACGATGGCGCGGCCCGCGTCGCCGACGGGAAGCTCGGCGGCGGCGTTGAGCAACCCACATCCGCGGAATCCGTGGTCGTAGGCGAACGCGGCGTGGTCGAGGTAGGCGTCGAAGACGGCGAGGACACCGTGACGCGGGTCGGTGTCGGCACCCAGTCGTAGCCGGTAGAGCTCGAGCCATTCGGCATGCCGGTCGTCGAGGTAGGCGTTGACCAGGTCGGCCTTCGACGCAAAGTTGTTGTAGAGGCTCATCTTTGCGACTCCGGCGTCGGCGGTGATGGTGTCGATGCCGGTGGCGGTGACGCCGTCGGCGTAGAAGCGCCGGGCAGCGGCGGCCATCAGCCGTTCGCGAGCGGGACGCGGTCTGCTCGTGCCCATGCCTGACCCTCCATGGCAGCTGATTAGGTAGATCTGTCTACCCAGTAGACCGCGCATGCGTCGGCGTGGCCAATCGCCGGGACGGGACCGGCGGGACGTGGGTCAGGGTGCCGGCGCAGGATGCGGCGGCCGGCACCGATCGTCGTCGGCGTGTGCCGTGGTGAGCCGGCGCAGCAGTGTGCCGAGTTGCGTGCGCTGATCCTCGGTGAGGAGCGCGAAGAAGTCCTCGGCGTCGGTGGCCTGCGCTTGCTGAAGTTCGGCGAGCACGCGTCGGCCTTCGGGTGTGGTGCGCACACAGCGTGCGCGACGATCACGTTCGTCGGGCACCCGTTCGGTCAGTCCCCGGTCCTCGAGCCGGTCGATCACCTCCGTCGCCGATCGGGGGGCGATCCGAAGGCGCTGTGCGATCTCGCCCAGGCGTGGATTCTCGCTGTGGGCGACGACCCGCAGGGCCCGTGCCTCGTGCGGGGAGAGGTGCCAGGGATCGAGCGTGCCGACCCATCGGCGACGCAGGGCGCGGGAGGTGGTCATCACCAAGTCCCGGAGTGATTCGCGGTCGGCGTCGTCGGCGTGGTCGGGTGCCTCGGGCATAAAAGGGATGCTACCTCAGTTGGTACTGGCGATACCATGAGGGAACCTCAGCATGATCAAAGGAGGTGGGTGCCCTGACAGCCCCTCAATCTGTGATGCCTCAACGTGGTGGACCGGCGCGCGTGAATCCGGCCGACCGCATTCAACTGGACAACAGTCCCGTCAGTCTGCGCCGCGTCGCGGCGCTGTTCACGCACTACCGACTGCGTATCGCCGTCGTGATGGTTCTCATCGTCGTATCGTCGGTGATCACGCTCGCCAATCCGTTCCTCGTCCGCGCCGTGATCGATCACGCGATCCCGAAACAGGACGTGACCCTGCTGGTGTGGGCGGTGGTGGCCATGATCGGCATCACCGTCGTCAGCTCCGTCCTCGGTGTGCTGCAGACCTGGATCTCCACCACAGTCGGGCAGCGCGTGATGCACGACCTGCGAACCCGGGTGTTCGCGCACCTGCAGCGGCAGTCTCTGGGCTTTTTCACGCGCACTCGCGGGGGAGAGGTGCAATCCCGGCTAACCAACGACATCGGCGGCATGCAGACCGTCGTCACCACGACCGCCACGTCGGTGGCCGCCAATCTCACCACGGTCGTCGGTACCGTCGTCGCGATGGTGGTGCTCAGTTGGCAGCTGTCGTTGCTGTCGCTGGTGGTGGTGCCGCCGGCGATCTGGCTGACCCGCACCGTCGCCCGGATGCGGCGCGAGGTCACCGCCGCACGGCAGCGCACCCTCGCCGACATGCAGACCCAGATCGAGGAATCGTTGTCGATCGGCGGCATCCAACTGTCCAAGACCCTGGGTGCGGGACCCGTGCTCGCCGAACGATTCTCCGACACCTCGCACCGCCTCGTCGATCTCGAGGTGCGTTCACAGCTGTCGGGGCGGTGGCGGATGGCGACGATGAACATCATCTTCGCGACGATCCCGGCACTGCTCTATCTGGTGGCCGGACTGCCGGCGACCTCCGGTGGCATGACGATCGGCACCCTGGTCGCCTTCACCGGACTACAGGCGGCACTGTTCCGTCCGCTGATGGGTCTGCTCGATGTGGGTGTCAGCATCACCAGCTCGCTGGCCCTGTTCAGCCGGATCTTCGAGTATCTCGACCTTCCCGTCACCATTGCCGATCCGGAACATCCGGTGCCACTGCAGGATCCACGTGGTGCTGTCCGGTTTGACGATGTTGTGTTCCGCTACGAGGGTGCAGCCACCAACGCACTGGACGGAATCGACATCGACCTGCCCGCAGGCGGATCACTGGCGCTGGTCGGCGAAACCGGTTCGGGCAAGACCACTCTCGCCTCCCTGGTGTCGCGACTGCACGACGTGGACCACGGATCGGTGAGCATCGACGGAGTCGACGTCCGCGACATCTCCCTCGCCGACCTCGCGAAGCTGGTCGGTGTGGTGTCGCAGGAGACGTACCTACTGCATGCCAGCATCCGTGACAACCTGCGCCATGCCCGGCCCGACGCGAGCGATGCCGAGATCGAGGCGGCGGCACGCGCCGCACAGGTGCACGATCTCGTTGCCGCGCTGCCCGACGGCTACGACACCCTCGTCGGTGCCCGCGGGCATCGGTTCTCCGGCGGTGAGAAGCAGCGAATCGCGCTGGCGCGCACACTGTTGCGCAACCCGAAGATCCTCGTGCTCGACGAGGCCACCAGTGCGTTGGACAACGAGACCGAACGTGCGGTGCAGGCCGCCGTCGACGCCGCCAGTCGGGGACGTACCACCATCACGGTGGCGCACCGACTGTCCACGATTCGTGACGCCGACCAGATCCTGGTGCTCGATCACGGACGTGTCGTCGAACGGGGAACCCACGACGAACTGCTGGCACAGGGTGGTCGCTATGCACGGCTGCTCGCGCGAGGCGACGTGCCCGTGGCCGCATGATGGAGGTCGTTGCGCTCGAGGCTCGTCGGACGGTCACCTTCCGCTGAATTGTGGCTCCCGACACCGTAGGTTTGTGCCATGACCAAGAACCTCGTCGTGTGCTGCGACGGGACATGGAAAAGTGCCGACGACCAGTTCGTCTCCAATGTGGAGAAGATCGCGCGTTCGGTCGCGTCCTCGGGTGCCGACGGTGAACCGCAGATCGTTCACTACTCGCGTGGCGTGGGTTCGGGAGGAAGTCGTGTCGAACGGCTCTTGGGTGGTGCATTCGGCATCGGTCTCGACGCGGCGATCACCGACTGCTATCGGTTCCTGGCCCTGAATTACGCGCCGGGGGACCGGGTGTTCGTCTTCGGGTTCAGTCGCGGCGCCTACACCGCGCGCAGCCTGTGCGGCATGATCGCGCGGGTCGGCCTCCTCACCCCGATGGGGGTGGCGCAGGGGAAGCTGCCCACGGCGATGACGCTGTACCGAAACCGGCCGTACAGCGCCGATCCCGCCGAGCCGACCCCGGTGGAGCCCGAGTACGACCGGGCGGTCGCCGACCTCGGCACCTACTGTCATCCGGCGGCGGAGGTGACCATCGACTTCCTGGGGCTCTTCGATACCGTTGGTGCGCTGGGGGTTCCCGGAATCGCGCGACGAAAGTACAAGTTCCACGATGTGACTCTGTCGGACACGGTGACGTGCGCTCGCCAGGCCCTCGCCATCGCCGAACGCCGGCGGATCTTCGCCCCCTGCCTGTGGGGCGGGCACCACCTCGACATCGCCCAGGTCTGGTTCGACGGCGTGCACTCCGACGTCGGCGGTGGGTATCAGGACTGCTTCTACTCCGATCAATCGCTGTTGTGGATGGTGCGCGAGGCAATGGGAACCGGGCGCTACGGAATCCGGCACGGTCTGAGCTTTGACTGGGACCGGTTGTCCACCAACAAGTGTCAGGCAGCGGACGCGATCGAGCAGCACAACTCGCTGACATTCGCGTATCGAATCTCCAACGTGTTCAGCGTGATCGGTGGTGCGCTCCGACGCAAATCCGCGCCGTTCGTGCCGCGGTTCGCCCGTGGGTGGCGAACCTTCGCTCCGACGGTGGAGATTCCGGGCAGCGGCCTCTCGCGTGCCTACGATGTGCGGGTCGAGAGTTCTGCCGTGGTTCGGGCGGTCAATCCCAACATGCGTTCGTGGTTCGACGAAGTTCGACGTCTCGGCGGTGACCCCGACACCCTCGCGGTGGCGGTGCCGTCATGGTCGCAGGCATCGGGCCCGGGTGCAGATGCGTGACCGCGACAGCGGTCCCGCTCTCGAACTCCGTTCCTGCCGTTGTGCCTATAGAGTCGGTCGGGATGTCCGGTTCGCGTGTCCTGAACGGGCCGGTGTTCGACGTTTCGAGAGGACTACATGAGTCAGCCCGCAACCCGCCGCACGACAGTTGTCGCCGGACTGTGTGCCGTCACGCTGATCGCTTCTGCGTGCGGTGGCAACGATGCGAATGACGCCGCGTCGCAAACATCGTCGGTCGCCTCGTCGGTGTCAGGGTCGATGACATCGTCGACGGGGTCAACGACGACGTCGATGTCAGCGTCCGGTGAGGAGACGAGCACTTCGTCTGTCACGGGGTCGTCGACGTCGGCCGCCTCGGGTCAGGTGACGATCATGGGGGAGCGTGACGTCGAGGTCACCTTGACCGGCCCGATCGCTGCCAAGTACTCCTCGGCGACCGCCGCGCAGAAGACGGCCCTCGGCAAGCCGCTGACCGGCGACCACAATGCCGGAACCCGCGACAGCGGCGTCGTGTTCCAACAGTTTCAGGGCGGCGTGATCATCGCGAAGAACGACGACGCCGGGACGCCCGCGTACATCGTCACCTCCGGCAAGATCCGGGACGCGTGGAACACCGAGCGTGCTCCGGACGGCACGCCGTCGCTGAGCGGTCAGAACGGTTCGGCCGGACCTCTGGGAGTTCCCACCAGCGACCTCACCACCGAGGGCGACGTGGAGACGGTGACCTTTGAGCACGGCAAGATCACCGAGAACACCACGACCGGCGTGGTCACCGTGACCGTCGACGGGAAGGTCGTGCCGTCGGGTCTCAGCTGAGATCCGCAAGCTGCGGCATCACATCAATTCCCGAAGGTGACGCCACCGGTCCGGGTTGCGGGGTTGTGCCGATGGCGATCCGGCTCATCGACGCCTGGTAGCTGGATGCGCAGATCAGGCCAAGGGGCGATTCACCGTCGGCTGCCGATGAATGAGACTGCCGACAACGGCCGGCATCAGTGTGAAACCGTTGGGCGGCAGATTAATACGCAGTGGCGTACTGGTAGTCCTGCATATTCGATTGCTGCGTAATTGCTACCGACTCGTGTATCACCGGTGATACACTGGGCGGCATGACCGACGTTGTGAGTGTGCGGGATCTGCGTAACAACGGGGGTGAGGTGTTACGCCGAGTCGAGCGTGGTGAGACGATCGTGGTTACCCGCGATGGCGAGCCGGTGGCCGAACTTCGGTCTTTGCCCAGGAGGAGTGTGAGCGCGGCAGAGTTGATTCGTCGGCGCGTCAATCTTCCGCAGATCGATCCGGACGTCCTGCGATCTGACATCGACAGCGTGTTGGATTCGTCCCTATGACAGGACGGGTTGCGACGACGCGGGGGATGCTGGACACCTCAACCGTGATTCTGCTCGGCAGGCTGACCGATCCTGACGAGCTGCCTGAGGAGTCGGTGATCAGCGCAATCACTCTTGCGGAGCTTTCGGTTGGCCCGCACGTGGCGCGCACCGACCACGAGAGAAGTGCCAGGCAACAGCACGTTCAGCAGGCAGAAGCAGACTTCGAGGTTCTTGCATTCACCGCCGACAGTGCGCGAGCTTTCGGCGGCGTCGCGGCGGCATTGCGCTCGTCGGGGCGAAAGCCCAGTGCGCGAGCATATGACGCACTGATCGCGGCCAGTGCCATCGCGAACGGCATTCCGCTGTACACGTGCAACCCCAACGACTTTGTTGGCATACCCCAACTGGAGCTACGTTCGGTGACACATCCGGACGCTGGAGCCTGAGTGTCACTGGGTCTCAAATAGGGTTTGCGGGAGCCTCGGCGCTCGGTGTCCCGTGGCGATCATTGCCGAGCCGGGCAACGCCTTCGATTTGGTCCACATATCTGACACTCGCTCCCAAGTTGGGTGTCAAGCTCCCGGCTACGCTGTCATCGACAGCCGACGACGTCCGAAACGCTATGGGCGGCAGAGGAGTACCCAACGCTGTACTGGTAACCATCTGATGGAATGGCATGGGTCGGGGTTGTTGGGCTTGAGTTCCGTTGCTGTGCAACACCTTAAGCAGTGGTTTACCGGTAAACCTGCGTCTTCGATTCCTGCACAGTCCTCAGATACTCAAAGCGTTCCAAGCGTCCGCGACGCTTGTCTTACAATTTGTACTACACTTGGAACCGTGGCTGACACCATCACATTTCGACCCGACGAGGACACCTCTCGGGCACTGTCGATCCTGACGGAAGACGGAACGCCGGTATCTGCTGCCGTCCGCGCTGCGCTCATCGACGCGGCAAGACACAAGGCTGCCAAGTCGCTCCGCGAAGAAGCGGAAGCGCTAGCCGAGGACCCGATCGATCGAGCTGAGGCCGCGCAGGTGCTTCGGGACATGGAGGCGTTACGTGCGAGGTGAGGTGTACCGGCTTCGCGCTCCAAAGGATGTCCACGGTCACGAACAGTCGGGCGCCCGCTACGCGGTGGTTGTGCAATCGGACCAGTTGCCGCTTTCGACCTGGCTGGTCGCGCCGACATCAACGTCGGCACGGGCCGCGACATTCAGACCCGAAGTGGAGGTCGCAGGTCGAACAACGCGCGTCCTGGCTGAGCAGGTTGCGGCCGTTGATCCACAGCGACTCGGAGAGAGTGCGGGTTACCTGACCCATGAAGAGTTGCGGCGCGTAGACGCCGCGCTCCGCGTGGTTCTCGAGTTGTAGGCGGGTGCGGGTAAGTCCCTTGGAGTGGTAGGGCTGTGCAGTGGTTTACTGGTAACCCTGCATATTCGATTCCTGCATAACCAATTCGGGGCTGCGCACCCTGGCCAGGCCGGAGTGTTACATGTAACGTGTGGGCATGGCAGTGAGGGACAGGGTTGGCGAGTACCGGCGCCGGATGCGTGAGCGAGGTTTGCGACCGTTGCAGGTCTGGGTTCCTGACGTACGAACGCCAGAGTTTGCCGCGCAAGCCCACAAGCAATCGGTTCTCGTGGCAGAGGCCGACGCCGATGGGGATGAGCAGGATTTCGTCGAGGCTGTCGCCGCGCCTTGGGACGACGAGGCGTGATTCGCGGCGAAATCTGGACCGTCGCGGGTGGTGTGTATACATCCAAACCGCGGCCGGCCGTCATCGTGCAGGATGACCTGTTCGATTCAACTCTTTCGGTGGTAGTTGCGCCGATGACGAGCCAGCTCATCGATGCGCCCCTGTTGCGGATTCGTATCCCGGGTGATCCCGATTCGATCTCGGGCCTCGAGCGGGACAGTGACGTGATGGTTGACAAGCTAACCGCGGTACGACGGTCGAATGTTCAGACGCGCGTCGGCCGTCTGACATCCGAACAGCTCATTGAAGTCGAACGCTCGTTGATGGCGTTTCTGGGACTTGCGCGATGACGTCATGCGTAGTGGCGTACAGCGTGGGTTGGGGTGGTGGTGGGGCGCTTACTTGAGTTCCTTTGCCGCGCAACGTAACACGTAGTGCTTTACTGGATACCGTCAATATCGAGTTGATCATATTCCCGTGCAAGAGCTTTGGTGGGCATGCAGCGATCCTCCGCTGGTGAGGGGTGGACTAGCTTGCGTCACTGATTAGATCAGTGTCAATATTGATGTGTGTCGAAACAGCATCTGCTGGCGGTAGGCGCCGGCCAAGGTCTGAGTACCGACGATGCCGCGAGGTGGGCGGCGGCTCTGAAGGCGCTCGCGGATCCGGTTCGATTGCGGTTGGTCTCCGAAGTGGCCACGCATCCCGGCGGTGAGGCGTGTGTGTGCGACATTTCCGGCTCGTTTGCGGTGTCCCAGCCGACCATCTCGCACCATTTGAAGGTTCTGCGCGAAGCTGGTGTGGTCACTAGTGAGCGGCGTGCCACGTGGGTGTACTACCGGGTCAACACGGGTGTGCTGAGTCAGTTGTCGGAGTTGTTGGGTGTCCTTGCAGCGGTGGTGGGGGAGTCGAAGTCGTGCGAGGCTCTGGAGTGAGCGGCATGAATAGCGGTGTTGCCGGCCGACTTTCCGTTCTCGACAGGTTCCTGCCTGTGTGGATTTCTGCGGCGATGGTAGCCGGTTTGCTACTCGGTCGTGTGGTGCCCGGCCTCGGTGACAGCCTCGCGGGGGTGGAGATCGACGGTAACTCGCTGCCGATCGCTCTCGGGCTGTTGATCATGATGTATCCGGTGCTGGCCAAAGTCCGCTATGACCGGCTCGACTCGGTGACCGGCGACCGTCGGATGCTGGTCGGGTCACTCGTATTGAACTGGGTCGTCGGGCCAGCGCTGATGTTCGCGTTGGCGTGGTTGCTGTTGCCGGACCTTCCGGAGTACCGGACTGGGCTGATAATCGTTGGGTTGGCGCGTTGCATCGCGATGGTGATCATCTGGAACGACCTGGCGTGTGGCGATCGCGAGGCCGCGGCGGTGCTGGTGGCGTTGAACTCGATCTTCCAGGTGGCCATGTTCGCTGTGCTCGGCTGGTTCTATCTTTCTGCCCTGCCGGGCTGGCTCGGGCTCGAACGAACCACTATCGATACCTCTCCGTGGCAGATCGCCAAGTCGGTGCTGATCTTCCTAGGCATCCCGGTGTTGGCGGGCTATTTGACCCGACGTCTGGGCGAGCGCGCCAAGGGCCGCGACTGGTACGAGAACACACTGCTACCGCGATTGGGGCCATGGGCGCTCTACGGGCTGCTGTTCACGATCGTGATCCTCTTCGCTCTTCAGGGCGATCAGATCACCTCCCACCCATGGGATGTCGTGCGCATCGCGATCCCGCTCCTGATCTACTTCGCCATCATGTGGGGCGGCGGCTTCGCTCTCGGCGCCGTGATGGGACTGGGGTACGCGCGCACCACGACACTGGCGTTCACCGCGGCCGGCAACAACTTCGAACTTGCCATCGCCGTAGCCATCGCGACCTACGGCGCGGCATCAGGACAAGCTCTGGCCGGGGTGATCGGCCCGCTCATCGAGGTACCGGTGCTGGTGGGCCTGGTGTATGTGTCACTGGCACTTCGCCAACACTTCACCGACGCAGTGTCGAAATCCAAGGAATCGAAGGAGTCGAATCCGAGATGTCTGAAATTCCCGCTGGCTGATCGACGATGACGAGCAACCGGTGGTCAGTTCTGTTCGTGTGCGTCAGCAACCGGGGCAAATCGGTGATGGCCGAAGGTCTCGCCCGCGCTTTCGCCGCGGACATGCTCGACCCGTCGTCGGCGGGGACCGAGGCGAAGCTCGGCGCCGCGCCGAATGCTCAGTCCGTGCAGGTGCTGGGCGAGGTGGATGTCGACGTCAGCGATCACCGACCCGCCAGTTAACCGACGAGATGATGCGCGCTGCCGACCTCGTCGTCGTGGTCGGCACGTCAGCACAGGTGAGCACACCGGAGGGGGTTGCCCTCGAGGTGTGGGACACCGACGAACCGTCGCTGCGTGGCATCGACGGGCTCGACCGGATGCGGCTGATCCGCGACGACATCACCACCCGCATTCGCGATCTCGTCGAACGCAGCGGGCAGTAGAGGACGGCATTCTCGGCGTCCTATCTGATCAGCAACACGCCGACCGTGGATCTTCGTGCGCGGACGCCCTACACAACACACAGAATCCTGCGGTTCAGTTTCAGTGGTGTTGACTTCCAACAGCTTTGGGCTCGTGTCGAAGGTGTCGGAGTCGGCCAGCGCCGTTCGAGTACCAGATTGAATCGGTAGCGGCCATCGATACTGCCTATCGTTACTGATCGTCGACGGGATCGCACAAGGGCGGGGAGGGCAATGAATACGCAGTCACGGGACGATCGACCGCAGTTGCAGCGTCGCCTGGGGGTGTTCGACGCAGTGGTGATCGGTTTGGGATCGATGGTCGGGGCGGGCATCTTCGCTGCGCTGGGACCGGCTGCGGCAGCGGCGGGTTCCGGGTTGTTGGTGGGGCTGATGGTGGCCGCGGTCGTGGCATATTGCAACGCGACGTCCTCGGCACGGCTCGCCGCCCGGTATCCGCAATCCGGCGGCACCTACGTCTACGGGCGCGAGCGGTTGGGTGACTTCTGGGGCTATCTGGCTGGATGGGCGTTCGTGGTCGGCAAGACCGCATCGTGTGCGGCGATGGCGTTGACCGTCGGGGTCTATGTGTGTCCCGCCTATGCCCATGCGGTCGCGGTCGCGGCCGTGGTCGCCTTGACCGCGGTGAACTATTGCGGCGTGCAGAAGTCGGCGCTGCTGACACGGGTGATCGTCTCGGTCGTTCTGGTGGTACTTGCGCTGGTGGTGGTCGTCAGCCTGACCTCGGGGCAGGCGGTCGTGGGCCGATTGGACATCGGTTCCGACATCACCGTGGGTGGGGTGTTGCAGGCAGCGGGGTTGTTGTTCTTCGCCTTCGCCGGGTACGCCCGGATCGCCACGTTGGGCGAGGAGGTCCGAGAGCCGGCCCGCACTATTCCTCGGGCAATCCCGTTGGCCCTGGGGATAACCTTGGTCGTCTATGCGGCGGTGGCGGTAGCGGTGTTGTCGGTGCTGGGCGCCGACCGGTTGAGCTCCTCGACCGCGCCGCTGACCGACGCGGTCCGCAGTGCCGGGGTGGCGTGGATGGTCCCCGTCGTGCAGGTAGGCGCCGCGGTCGCGGCTTTAGGATCACTGCTGGCTCTGGTATTGGGGGTTTCCCGCACCACGTTGGCGATGGCCCGCGACCACCACCTACCGCACATGCTGGCTGCAGTTCACCCGCGATTCGAGGTGCCCCATCGCGCCGAGTTGGCGGTGGCGGCGGTCGTCATCGTGGTCGCGGCAACGGTCGACGTTCGCGGCGCGATCGGCTTCTCCTCTTTCGGGGTGCTGATCTACTACGCGATAGCCAACGCCGCCGCCTGGACCCTGACCCGAGATGAGGCCCGCCCCCCACGGTGGGTACCGGTGATCGGTGTCACGGGCTGCGCGATCCTCGCGGCGGCTTTACCGCTGGTCTCGGTCATCATTGGTGCCGTCGTCATCGCAGCAGGTGCGGTGTTCTACTGGCTTCGGAGAACCCCTGACAGCCGAACCTCACCCCCCTCGACGAGTTGACTGGCGCAGCGTTCTTTCTTCACTACGAAGGACCCTCTCGGGCCAACTCCGCAAACGCTTCACGATCTTCGGCCAGTGTCTGCTCGCCCGCCTTCGTTGCACCGTAGACCTGCCGTGTACGACCGTCCACGACCCGTGATGAATATGTGGAGTCGCACAGCGCCGCGCTGAAACTCCCGCACCGTCCACCCCCCTTGCAGTGACGAATCCGATATCGGCATTGCACCTTACCGACAGAAGTCACCCGTCCCAGGCAGCTGTTCCAGCCGCCGCGCACCTTGGGATCGCGAAGCTTGAGCCAAGACTGGACGCTGCTGTGGCGCTCTCAGTTGAGAGTGGCGATGGTGGTGGCAATTGAATGGGCGTAGCGGGCGTAGGTGGCTGCGGCCAGTGCTGCATGGCGCGCGGTCACCTGATGGCTGTAGCCGAGCATGTCAGCGACGATGGGCGCTGGGGCGAGCGCGACGAGGTTGTCCAGGGCGCTGTTTCGGCTGCCGCGCACGTTGATCCCGAGGCGGCGAAGGGTGTGCATGACGGTCTGCGGATGCAGGTGGCGGCCGGGTCGGTATCCGGGGAACAGATACATGGTGTCGGCGCCGGCGGTCTGCAGGTTGGGGCGATGTTCGAGGAGTTCGTAGATCAACACGGCGAATGGCGCCGGAACGGGTGTGGGATCGGTGCCGAGGCGAATCCGCAGCTCGGTGGGGGTCAGTTCCAGGTCGCCGATCTGTAGGGTGACGATTCGGCCGATCGGTTGGGCGTAAAGGAGCATCAGGAGGCCGGCTACACGTTGGTGCAGGCTGGTGACATCTCCACGCATCAGCGTCTGAATCCATTGCAGGCGTTGGTCATCGGTCAACGAGGGCGTGGTCTTGGCGTAGCGGTGCTCGATCGTGACGGTGGTGTTGATCTGCATAGCGCGGCACCACACGAAGAAGGTTCGTATGAGGTGTCTGGTGGTCGGCCCGGAGTGCAGGTACTGGTCGATGTCGTGCTGGGTGGCCGTTTCCGCTGTGCGGTCGTGGGTGTGGTGGAGCCAGTTGAGGAACTTGATGACCTCGGTGATCTCCTGTTTCGCGTTGCGGACCGCGCCCTCGCTGGATTGCCCGGGTGTGGAGTTGGCGCGGATGCGTCGCAGGTGATGCCAGGTGGCGAAGCGGTGGGTGATCGCCCACGTTTCCGGGGTATCGGCCGCGGCTTCTTTGGCGGCCAGCCACTTTTCGAACAGTGCCAGATAATGGTCACGGCGCTCCAGCAGGCCGTGCTGCTCGAGGATGGAGCGGAGGTGCTCGACTGTCTTGGAGGGATCTAGGGCGTCGAGCGCGTCATGACTGCACGGAACGGAATCGACCCCGTCATCAACCCGGTCAGCAGTGCGCGGACGTCTTCGCTGCGCATCCAAGTCATGATGCTCTCGGGTCGTTGCGCGGTGGTGAGGGCATCGATCAACGTGCTGCGTCGTTGCTTGCGGGTGTCGCTGCGGGGTGGGGGAGCAAGCTGTTCGAGGTTCTCGCGCAGCGCACACCGGGCGCAGCGGCCGCGGCGATAGATTTCGCCTTCGTGCGTACATGTGAGACATCGGTAGCCTGAGGGGTTGATCCCACCGCATTCGAGGCAGCAGGGGCGAGGATCATCGGCTCGTGCCCGGGCGGGCAGCACACCGTCGTGGCCGCAGATCGGGCAGATTCCGAAGGTACGCATCGCGACGTAGAAGCAGCTGTTGCACAGCCGTTCGCCGGGCCAATGCACGCGCGGCTTACCCATCACACGTCCGCAGCGATCGCAGAGGTAGTCGCCCGTGGTCCGCGTGGGGCGGCCCCGGCGTCGCCGCACGCCGACAGGGTCTTGCTCAGTCATCACGGATCACCCGCGCTCGTTTCGGCCGTCCGGTGCGGCTGAGGTCGACAACGTTGTCGGTGGCGGTCTTGCGGCGTCGGGCATCGGTGGCCGTCACCGTCACCAGATCGGCGGGGGTACAGGCGAACACGTCGCATATCGCCGCCATGACCTGGAGCGATACCCTTTCGGGCTGGCCGGCCACCAAGCGGTAGATCTGTGACGCCGACAGGTCGATACCGCGCTCACGCAGTAACGGCACCAGGTCGGTGCTGTTGTGCAGACCTGCTGCTGCCATCAATTCCGCGAGCCGCCATCGGTAGTCGACTGTGCGTGCTGCCATCAGTTAGTCACCTTTCTCTCCGTGATCGCCGGTGTTCATCGCCTCCCGCATGGTCGAGTCCAGTGCGCCCCGCAGCGTCTGTTGGCGGAAGTCGGTCGTGGTGCAGTCGTAGATGCCCGTTGTCGAGGCGAACTCATGGCCCAGCTGATCCTGCACGAATTTGGGGTCGATCCCCGCCTCGATCAGGTGCGTCGTATATGACCGGCGGAACGAGTGCATGTCCACACCCGGTGCCAGCCCGAGTTCCTCGCAGTATCGGGAAAATCGTTGTCGCACACAGTTAACCGATACCATCGTGCCTCGCTCGCTGGTGAACAGGTCCAGCCGTCCCTCGTCGCCACCCAACTGGGCGGCCGCTACCCAGTCCTCGACGACCTCGGGTGACCAGTCGAATACAGTGAGCACCGATCGTGGCTTCGGGGGAGAACCGCGATGGGGCTTGCCGTATCGGACGCGGAGCACGCCGTACTTCCCGAACTCCGGGGCCTTCGGATTCCGATAGAAGTCGGTGGTCTGCAGATGCCTGACTTCATTGCCGCGCAGACCCCAGCCGTAGGCCACCTTGAACCACGTCGCATCCCGGTACGCCGCGAACCATCCTTTGCGGCCGCTCGCCGCGATCCTGTCCACTTCACCATCGGCGTGATCGAAAAACCGTTGCAGCTCAACACGACTGAACGCGCGCTTGGTCGGATTGGACTCGCACTCTTGGGCGTGACGGGCCGAATTCCACTCATGGAACACCTGTACGGGAGGGGAGCCGAACAACTCCTGACACAACGCTGTCCACCCATACTCCGATGACGACACGTAGTCGCAGAACAGGCGCAGCGACGTCTGGTAGCCGCGCACCGACGTCTGACGCAGGTGCCGCACACTACGCAAATCGCCAAAGAACTCATCGACCACCGCCGGCGACCATTGCCACGGATACTCGTTGGCGTAGTCGGCGAAGCGCGAGACCAACCGTTCGCGCTTCTCGATGGTCCCGAACGACAGATTGCGCGATAGTTGCTGATGACGCCAGCCATTGCCTCGAGGTGAGCGGCCTGATCGGTGTCGCCGGCGGCGTGCGCGGTGATAGCCAGGGCCTCGAAGTGGGCTGCTCGGTCGGCGTAGGTGCTTCGACGCTCTGTGGTCATGGCGTGGGCTCCGTTCAAAGAAGGCTTAGGAGAAGGGGAGTGGGTGCCGGTCAGGCTGTGGAGCTCGCTGGCACCCAGCACTCCCTTCCGGGGTTATGACGTTGTAACTGCTCACTGGGTTTCAGCTCTTCATGCCGCTGTGCGGGCGGCTGGCGGACGGTCAATATTGGAACCATCATTATTCGACGAACCCTTCTTCAGTGCCATCCCCATTATCTCGAGTATAGCGTTAAATACATTGTCCTGCAATAGTTTTCACTTTCTATTCTCACCGTCTCGTGTGATTGAGCCAAGGTTAATCGAGGGCTTCACGCCCGCAGTGGATTTTGCGTAAGGAGCACTGAAACAAATGGCTCAATTTTCGGCATTCGCAGCCGAACACGTTGTTATGAAGTGATTTTGGGCGTAAAGAGCCCCGGGCGCCGAACGGGTTCGACCACGGGGTTAGCAAAGAACGCCCGGGGACTGGAGGGTGCGCACCCGGTGAGTGGGCGGGCGCCTTACGGCGAGATCACGTTTTCCGTACCCATAGGGAACGGGGTGTTACTTCCTGCGCCAGGCCCGCAGCGGCACGGCGAGCGCCTTGAGCAAGGCCTCGACGCGGCGTGCAGTGTCTCGCGGTCGCCGAGAACCACGAAATAGACCAGCGAAGAAGACCCACTCCGAGCAGATGAGAGCGATCAGTCCCAGTGCGCAGAACGCAGAGACGTCTCCGAACATCCGATACCGGCGATGCGATCGAGGTCCGCTCCGCCGAAGCGCCCCCGCCGACAGCATCAATTCCGATGCCGCGCAAGCCTCGATGTGGTGATCACCATGGGCTGCGGTGACAGCTGCCCCCATCTTTTCCGGCAAGAGCTACCGGATTGGGTCCTTGACGACCCGGTTGGCCAGGCGCCGAAGCGGTTCGGCCCGATCCGCGACGAGATCAAGAACCGCGTCGAAGCGCTGGTCGCCGAGTTGACGCCCCAGCCCGCCGACTCGGGCGGGTGCTGAAGCAGAGATCAGTGCGGGGTCACGGTCAGCGCGCGTGCGCGGAGCGTGCAGCGAGGAAGTCGTCGACGAGTTGCTGGCGTTCAGCCGGGCCGATCGGTGGGAGTGCGGTGAGTCGGGTGAAGACGATGGGTCCGACGAGTTGGGTCAGGGCGAGATTGGTGTCGAAGCGACCGAGTTCTTGCTGGGCTTCGGGGCTGCCCAGGATCCGGTCGAACGGTTCGCGGTATTGGTTGACCACCCGTGCGCGAAGAGAATTGACTGGGTTCCGGTCCTCTTCGGGATGCGATGCCGTCCCGGCCGTGCCAGGTTGGGCGGACCCGAGGGCGAGCCAACCGAGCATCGTCAGTTGGGCGGGGGCTTCCTCGATGAGCTTGGCCTGACGGTCCAGCAGTTCGATCAACTGTTCACGGATCGTTCCGGACGCCGGCGGCGCGGTGACCGGGGGCAGCAGACGCTCGAACGCCGCGGCCAGGAGCTGGGTGCTGTCAGTGAAGTGCCGGTAGAGAGTGGTCCGCGCGACTTTGGACGCCTTGGTGACCGCGTCGACCGTGACGGCCTCGATGCCGCCGGTCGAGAGCAGGGACGTCGCCGCATCGAGCAGTCGTGCGCGTGAGCGTGCCTTGCGGGGATCGACGAGCCAGTCCTCGTCGTCGGTGTTCTGGTTGATCATCTTTTCGCCCACCTCGTAATTGTGCACTCGTAATTGTGCCCTCGGATCAGTGCAGGCACTATCTCCTCACCCCACATTGTGCTACTCATAGTAGTGAACCGCTACCAACTGTAGCGTTACGTGGAGGTGGGTGCATGACCGCCGAGAATCGAGTGCTGCTGTCGCGGGCGCAGAAGTGGACGTTGGTTGTCTCGTGCCTGTCGGTGGCCCTGGTGGTCGCCTCAATGGCGGCCCTGTACACCGCGCTGCCGAACATTGCGGTAGCCACCGGGGCGACGCAAACACAGCTCACCTGGGTGGTCGACGGGTACACGCTGGTGTTGGCGTGTCTGGTGTTGCCCGCCGGGGCCCTGGGTGACCGCTACGGCCGGCGGGCGGTGCTGATCGTGGGGTTGGCGCTGTTTTCGCTGGCCTCGGTGGTGCCACTGTTGGTATCGACCCCGTGGTGGTTGATCGCGGCGCGGGCCGCGGCCGGGGTGGGTGCGGCGTTCATGATGCCGTCCACGCTGTCGATCCTGACTGCGGGATTCCCCGAGCAGCAGCGGGGACGCGCGGTCGGGATCTGGGCGGGGGTCGCCGGGTCCGGGGGTCTGCTGGGGATTCTCGGGTCGGGGCTGCTGCTCGACTACTGGTCGTGGCAGTCGATCTTCGTCGGCCTGACCGCGGTGGGGGTGTTTCTGCTGTTGTGTGCCTTCACCATTCCTGAATCCCGCCAGGAAAATCCGCCGTTGATGGATGTGATGGGATCGGTCGCGGTGGTGTTCGCGGTCGGACTAGTGGTGCTCGCCATCATCGAAGCCCCAGTACGCGGCTGGTCGGATCCCGTGGTGGTCGCCGGGTTCGGGCTGGGGGTGGTGGCCACAGTGGTGTTCGTAGTGTGGGAGTTGCGGGCGGATCATCCGCTGCTCGATGTGCGGTTCTTCGCCCGTCGGGGCTTCGGGAGCGGATCGTTCTCCATCACCATCCAGTTCCTGGTGACGTTCGGTGTCTTCCTGGTCCTCGTCCAATACCTGCAGTTGATCTTTGGATACAGCCCGTTGGGTTCAGCGCTGGCCTTGGCGCCGATGATGGTGCCGTTGGTGCTCTTGTCGGCGGTCGCACCGTGGATGACGACCCGGCTGGGGTTGCGGTTGATGACGGTGACCGGTCTGCTCGCCATCGCCGCGGGGTTCTACTTCATCAGCCGGCTGGATTTGGACTCCACCTACGTCGACGTGATGTGGCCGACGCTGATCATGAGCACGGGTCTGGGCCTGACCGCGGCGCCGGCGACGGCGGCTATCGTCGCGGACACCGCGGTCGAAAAGCACGGGGTCGCCGCGGCGGTCAACGACGCCACTCGCGAGATCGGCGCGGCGATCGGCATCGCGGTCGCCGGCAGTGTCTTGGCCGCCGGGTACAGCCACAACATCGCCCCGGCGATCGCGCGGCTCCCACCGGAGGCGCGGGGCCCGGTCGCCGACTCACTCGCCGGTGCCCTCGAGGTCGCCGATCGGGCGGGACCGGCCGGCCAGCAACTCGCCGACTTCGCCAAGTCCGCGTTCCTGCACGGCGTCGAGCAGTCCGCGATCGTCCTCGCACTCATCGCGGCGGCGGGTGCCGCGATCCTGCTGGTCTGGGCGCCCGGCCGCGCTTCCCCGGACGCAGGCGCATCGAGGAGCCCGGCTGAACCGGCCCAGCGCAGTCGGATCCCGCGCCCGCCGCTAGCCAGCACCGTCGAGAAGGAACGCCCGTGACCCAGCTACCGCTGCCGCCGCACTCGCCGACCTGCATGGGGTGCGGGCCAGACAATCTCGCCGGCCTGCAACTGGTGGTGTTCCGCTCCGGCGACGAGGTCTACACCGATGTGACGTTCGACGAACGCCACATCGGTGCGCCCGGCCTCGCGCACGGCGGGGCAGTGGCCGCCGCCTGCGACGACCTGTTCGGCTTCGGCCTCTGGATCGCCCGCACCCCGGCAGTGACCCGGAGCCTCACCGTCGACTACCTCGCCCCCGTCCCGCTGCACCGGCCCCTGCGCATCAGCGCCCACGTCCGGGAGATCGACGGCCGCAAACTGCACCTTAAGGCGACCGCCACCGCCGATGACGGCACCGCATTGTTCACCGCCCACGCGGTGTTCATCGCCGTGTCGATCGAGCACTTCGCCCAACATGGCGCCCCCGGCGCCGTCCAGGACCTACTCGACCGCCTCACCTCCGCGCTCGACCATGACGGGCCGGACAGACCGTCACCGCACCCGCCGGACCGCTGACACGACCGAAAGAAGATGCATCGGTAATGCGGCACACCAGTGCCCGTCCTCACCCCGGGCGGCCACACCCACCAGAAGCCCACAATGCGGCCCAGCCAGTTCCGGTGCTGTTACGCACGAAGTGGGGTCTACCACTGCTGACCGTGGGCTCGAGCGTGGGCGGGGCCGTCGTCGTCGCGCTGCTGATCGTTCTGGGCGGCGCACCGCACCGATTCGGTGCCCAGCTCGGAACGCTTCTGCAGATCCTGGCGGTCTATGTGGTCGTGGCTCTGCTCGTCGCAGTTCGCGGCGTCCTCGCCCTGCGTCGACGCAGCCTCGGGTGGCTGGACACCTCCTCTGCGCCGACACCCGACCACGCCCGCCACACCCTGCGATTGCCCACCGAGTCCACCGTCCTCATCGGATCTCTGTGGGCCGGGGGCATCCTCGCGATGTCCGGCTCGGCCTTCGCGCTCCTGCCCGTCTGGGAGGCCCTCGGCGGAACCCTACTCATGACATTGGGCGGACTTGCCACCGTCGGATACAACTACCTCTTCGTCGAACGTGCACTCCGTCCAGTGATGGCCACGATCCTGGCCGTCGACACCCCACACGCGCCACCACGAACGTCAGTCATCTCCCGGCTGATCTTGACCTGGGTGCTGACCTCCGCGCTGCCATTGGCCGCGGCCATCGCGCTCCTGCACTATCCCGATGCGGCACCGCCCGACCGCATCCGCGCCGCGACCTACCTCGCCGCCCTCGGACTCGTATCCGGGGCCCTCGCGGAAACACTGCTGGCCCGCGCCGTCGCACAACCGATCCACCAGATGCGCGGTGCACTCCGCCGCATCGGGCAGGGCCGGCTCGACGTGCGCGTGCCCGTCGACGACAGCAGCGAAATCGGGGTACTGCAATCCACCGTGAACGACATGGTCCGCGGACTCCAGGAGCAGGACCGACTGCGCGACCTGTTCGGACGGCACGTCGGAAGAGACGTCGCGCAACGCGCACTCGACCGAGGAGCCGACCTGACCGGCGAAATCCGGGAGATAACAGCACTGTTCGTCGACGTAACCAACTCGACGGCACTCGCCCACCAGATCTCACCGCAAGAATTCGTCGACAAGCTCAACCGCCTCCTCGCAGAAGTGATCGCGGCAACCGAGAGCCACCACGGGCTGGTCAACAAATTCGAGGGAGACGCCGCACTCTGCATCTTCGGGGCGCCCGTCGCCCGAGCCGATGCCGCTGACTCCGCACTCCACGCCGCACGGCAGATCCGCGACCGCGTCCTGGCCGACGGGGAACTCGACATCGGGATCGGACTCGCCACCGGCCCCGTCTTCGCCGGAAACCTCGGCACCGACCAACGCCTGGAATACACCGTCATAGGCGACGCGGTCAACGAGGCATCACGCCTCACCGACCTCGCCAAACACACGCCGGGACGGATCCTCGCCAGCGACGCCGTCATCAGAGCCGCCAGCGAACCCGAACGCGAATACTGGACACCACACGGCGACTGCTCCCTCAAAGGACGAACCCTGCCGACACAAACCTGGGAAGCATCGCGCCGGCCTACTGCACCGCCCGCGGCTTGGGTTTGACCCGTCTAGCTAGGGTGACTGCCATGAGCGATGTGACATACCGGGACTATGCGTAGACCAAGAAGGTGCCGGAGCTGAACAACGCATTCTGTGTGACGGTCATCAGCAACGCGACGCTGCCTGAGCGGATCGACGCTCTGCCTACGGTCAGCCAACCCGCCCAGTGCGACCTCGCAACGCTCCTGTTGCGCTCGTTGGAGTCGTGGGAGGAGATCGGTTCAGACAATCTCCTGGCCGGTCTCGTCCAGCACTGCGACTGGACAATTATGTACGAAAGCAACGGCTATATCGGGGCGACTCCGGAACTGATGCAACCACTTTCGGCAGGCCGGAAATCGTTGTTCATCACGGCAGCGAGAACTCGTACTTCTTTCGGTAGGTCGACGGCGAGAGCCGAACATGGTTCGACACGCTATTCGCCGCTGAGCGGAACGGCTCGACACCCGATGAGCTCATGCCGCTGATGCGTCAGATCGGCGGGTTCGAACTCGAGCCCGATGGGTCGGCCAAGCGCACTGAGTTTCACTGCCACGAGGCGACGTTCGCTCTCTGCGACACCGTGACCGGTCTGCGCCTGACCCCGCAGCTGTTGCGGGACACCATCTTCACGGTCGTTATAGCTCGGCGGACATTGGTGTGACACGTTCGCGATCAGTTTCTGATGGTGCGGCGACCAGGAGTGCGATTACCTCGCCACCACTCGATCAATCACCCGTGGCTCTACGCAGGTCCTTGCGGAGGATCTTGCCTGCCGCGCTCTTCGGGATGGCGTCGATGAACTCGACCTCGCGGACCTTCTTGTGCGGAGCAACCTGAGAGGCGACGAACTCGATCACCTGCTCACCGGTGAGATCGGAGCCTTCACGCTTGACCACAAACGCCTTCGGGATCTCCTCGCCGGTGTCGGCCTCGATCACGCCGATGACCGCAACGTCCGCGACATCGTCGTGGGTGAGCAGCAACGCCTCGAGTTCGGCGGGCGGCACCTGGTAGCCCTTGTACTTGATGAGTTCTTTGAGCCGGTCGACGATGTAGACGCAGCCGTTCGCATCGACCCGCGCCATGTCGCCGGTGTGCAGGAACCCGTCGTCGTCGATGGTCTCCTTGGTGGCCTTGTCGTTGTTCAGGTAGCCCGCCATGACGTTCGGGCCCGCCACCCACAGCTCACCCGGCTCGCTGAGTCCTTCGGCCGGGATGTCGATCTCGTCGCCGGTGGCCGGATCGACGATCTTGTTGACCGTGTTCGGGATGGGCCAACCGCACGACGACAGCGGCGCCTCCGGGCCGTCGCCGGGTTTGCTGGGCATGGCGTGGCTGACCGGGCTCAGCTCGCTCATGCCGTAGCCCTGGATGACCCGGGTGTTCAGGCGCTTGGCGACAGCATTGCCCAGCACCTCGTCCAGTGGCGCGGCACCCGACATGATGGTGTTGACCGACGACAGGTCGTAGTCGTCGATCAGCGGGTGCTTGGCCAGCGCGACCGCCACGGGCGGCGCGATGAACACATAGCTGCACTTGTAGTTCTGGATGGATTCGAGGAACTGCACCAGATCGAAACGCGGCATCACCACGAGCCTCGCCCGGTTGTACAGCGCGAGGTTGAGCAGCACCGTCATCCCGTAGATGTGGAAGAACGGCAGCACCGCGAGGACCGAGTCGTCGTGGGACATGTTCAGCAGCGGCTGGCTCTGCGCCACGTTGGCGACCAGGTTGCGATGGGTCAACATCACACCCTTGGGGTTGCCGGTGGTGCCCGAGCTGTACGGCAGGACCGCAAGATGGGTGGCCGGGTCGAAGCTGACGTCCGGTGCCGCAAGGCCGGCACCCAGCAGATCGAGCGCGTTCGGGTGAGGGCTCTCGGCCTCTCCGGGCCCGTTCAGCAAGATCACCGCGCTCTCGGGCAGACCGACCTGCGCTGCTGCCGCCTTGGCCTGGTCACCGAGCTGGGTGATCGTGATGAGCATCTTGGCACCCGAGTCGGTGAGCTGCTTGGCGATCTCGGGCGCGGTGAACAGCGCGTTGACGGTGGTTGCAGTGGCGCCCGCACGCAGGATGCCGTGGAACACGAACGCGAACGCCGAGGTGTTCGGCGACAGCAGTGCAACCTTGTCGCCCACCTCGATGCCACGCGCCGCCAGGGCTCCGGCGAAGGCGTTGATCCGGCCGATCAGCTCGCGGTAGGTGGTGCCCTCGGTGGCGCCGGCGTCGATCAGCGCGGTCCGATCCAGGTCCTCCTCGCTGATCGACCCGAACAACGTCTCGTAGATCGAATCCTCGGAGATCTCCACAGGGGGAAAGGGACTCTTGAAACTCATGATTCTTCGGCCTCCGGCATTGTTGACACAACAAGTGCCGATACTGTTTATCGGCGTCTGCGACTTAGGGGCATATCTAACGGGGACTGTTTTCTTATCGGTTCTATTTGGCCAAGAATCGGCGGACGAAGCGGTGAGAATTATGACGATGGGTAATGTTGGCCTCCGGCTTGGCAGCTGCATCGCCAACTTCGCCTACTTCTTACCGGCTCGTTCGCCCAGTTTGGCCTGTTTTTCCGCAGCCGCTTTGCTCAGCGACGCGGTGCGTTCAGTAGCGACCTCGGCGAGCTCGCCGGCGCGTTCTGTGACGACCTCGGCGATGTGCGACGCACGACCGGCCAGGACACCGGCCGTTGTCGCACTGGCGGCGGTCGACGGCAGCACCGCGGTGACCTTGTCACTCGCGATGGCTGCTGCCTTGCGTCCGCGCCATGCCAGCGAAGGCTTCCCTTCGGTGTCGACGGTTGTGATCAGCAGCCCGCCCAAGAGTCCCACGTTCTTGATGAAATGGGCCTGCTGCTCGGCCCGCTCGTCCAGATCGGTCTCGTTCCAGAAACCGTTTCCGGCCAGCGTAGTCGGAATGATGACGCCTGCGAGGGTCAGAGAGGCGAGCCGCGGGAACTTGCCGGTGGCCAGCGCCAGACCACCGATGATGTGAATCGCGCCGTTGATCCGGACCAGCACCTGCGCGTCGGACGGGATCAGATCCGCGGCCTGCAGGGGCAGTTGGGTTTTTGCTTTGTCGACAAACGGCTGGGTGGTTTCGGCTAGCTGTTCCGGGCGGCGGATCGCATTAATCCCGGTGGCGATGAACGCGGTCGCGAGCATGGGACGGGCAATGCGGCGGATGAGCATGAAACGGCCTCCTCAGGACACTGGTTACAGGGACGTGTTCCGCGAATGTCATGCGCGAAACCTTGTCCCAAATAATTAACTTTCGCTGCGCACAGATGGCCAGCTCTGCGTGATAGGTGGCCATCTTGTGGGTAGTGCCCCCGTGCCAAACTGGGCAGTCGGTTAGGCGACTTACTAGTGGCTGCCGGTATTGCCACGAAAATCGGGGGCCAACCGCGGAGTAGCGCCATTGGCGTCAAAGTCACCCTCGTTGATCGCATCAGGACTATGGTATCAGGTACTCGAAACCCTGAGTATCAGATACCTACAGTATCTGGTCCTCCACTCGATTTTGTCAACCATCTAGTGAGGAGGAGTGTCGAGCACTGCAAGTAGTGTCCAGGCTGTCGATGGGCTGGACTCGATTGGGCAGGCCAGTGAGATGGTCGCGCGGCGCGCTGATGGGGGGCTGCTCGGCGGTGTGGTGACGTTCATTGACACGACATCACGATCGGAGACCCATCATCGAGGGGAACAGCGGTGTGCAGCTCACCGAGATCTATGCCCGATCGCCGCTCGCACCATGCTGTTCCAAAACCCGAGGACTACACCAGCGTGCTGCGGGTCCTTGACGCCTGACCATGAACGATTGCAGTGATTTGGCTAGCGGATTGTCCTTCCGAGGATCGACAGCTTCGCCGGTAGACACGCGATGATGAGGTGCTGATTCCTGCCGTCACAGTAAGGGAGAGCGTTGCGGTGCGGGTTCGCTTCGCGACCTCGCTGAATGGGCGGCTCGGCTGGGGACAGAAGACACGGTGAGGGATTGGGCCGGCGTGCCGACGATGAAGAGCCCAACCTCTGACGCGACGCGCGTGGCCGGGCGTCGCCTCTCGCAGTTCGGGGCGACTTCGAGGGCTTTGACGAGACGCGGTCTCAAGCCTCCGGGTCGAGGGCGTACTGCGTCCCGAAGGCGGTACTGCTGACTGCCGCAGCTCGTGGGCAAAGATGTCGGTTGCGAACGCCTGCTGCGATCAGTAACAACTGATGTGCGTGTTTGCTCTCGGTGTGAGATCGACTAACTTGAGTCGAAACGAGTCAAAGTGCTCGGATTCGCCCGTTTGATGACCGTGGCGCGCTCTGGCGGGACGTCAAAAACAAGCTGCGTGTTGATTTTCAGGAGGCATCGTCATCGACAGTCCAACCGATGAGCAGCTAACGGTCCACTGGTGGAACGCATTCCAGAACCGCGGCGACGTAGTCGACGGTGCAGAACTGGAGGCGCACCACCCATGGTGTCTTGGGTGCGGTACCGACAATCCGCACGGATACCGCTTGCAGGCCCGACGGCGTGGAGATGGCGTGGTTGCCGTGCATGTATTCGATGGTAGACATCGCGGCGCCCCCGGAATAGCACACGGTGGCGCCGTGGTCACCGTCCTCGATGACATGGTGGGGATGCTGCTCTACGTCGTGGGCGAGATGGCGGTAACTCGCAAACTCGACACCGAGTTCTTCGCCCCCGTGTTGCTGGGCACCCGGTACGAGGTCAGTGCCGATCTCGTGTCCCGGACGGGCCGCAAACTCAAAGTCCGGGCCGAACTGCGAGAGGCGACAACCGGCCAGCGCGTCGCGTCGGCGGTTGGGCTCTTCATCGTCGTCACGCTGGAGCACTTCACGAGCACGTTGGGTAAGAGTTCTCCGAACCACGTTGTAGAGACGGCTATTCCGCAGCAGGTAAGTGACCACGACGATACGCCGACGACGCACTAATCTCCCGCGTCGCGCGCCGGGCGGCGACCTGTAGCGGAAGGAATGCTGTGAGTACATATGGTCTCTCGATCCTCGGCACCGGATTCCACACGGTGTGGGCTTCAGAGTTCTACTTCCGCTTGGTTTGGGGTCGAGCCCATTAGTGCTGTCCTGCGCTCAGCAGGGGTGCCGGTGGGCCCCGAGTACGTACTACGTGACCAAGGCCCGCGCGCCGTCGGCGCGGACGCGACGTGACGCGGGTGATGGGTCCGGCTCTTGAACAGCTGGGGGAGGACAACTACCGGGTCTACGGTGACCGCAAGCTGTGGACGGCCGCGCGCCGGGCGCGGTCACGCCGTCGGCCGCGACCAGGTCGCCCAGTTGATGCGGCTCGCCGGCATCGAAGGGGTCCGCCGGGGAAAGCAGGTGCGCACCACGAAAGCCGATCCAGATACGCCACGGCATCCGGATCTGGTCAAACGCAACTTCACCGCGACCGCACCCAATCATCTGTGGGTGCCGATCTGACGTACGTGCCGACCTGGTGCGGGGTGGGGTATGTGTGCTTCATTACCGACGTCTACTCCCGGATGATCGTCGGGTGGCGCGTGGCGTCGCATATGTCGTGCCGACACGTTGGCCGAGATCGCAGGTCCGGGGCACCACCCCGACAGCCCGGCGGCGGGACCAGGCTAAGTGGACCGTCGTGCAGCAGAGCCTCGGGCCGATCGCACCGACGAGTCAGGTATCCCCGTGTCGCACATCGGCCCTCCTCGCCGAGTTGATCACCTCGCCGTGGGCCACCATCTGGGGCACACGTCAGGGCGCATTACGTTCCACAAGCCGGTCCGCGACTCTCGACGAGGCCGCGCCCACTCGTCGGAGAAGCCGTGCCACTCGCGGCATGACCTCCAGATCGCGATACACAGCCGCGTGCACGAGCCAGTCCGCAGCCTCGACCGCGGTGAGCGCGGGAATTTGGTGGTATTCGTTGGTGGGCTCGATCATCGGTGTCCGCACGAGCGGGAAGAAGACGGTCGTCACAGAGACCCCTGTGCCACGCAACTCCGACGCTATGCTGCGTCCGAAGGCGGTAATCGCGGCCTTCGATCCCGCGTATGCCGAGAACTTGGGCATAGCGCCCATTGGGATCCCCCAGGTGGAGACGTTGATGAAGTGGCCGCTGCCGCGCTCCTTCATGGCAGGTAGGAACCCTAACGTCAGCTGCACGGGACCGAAGTAGTTGACCGCCATGGTGCGCTGATAGTCGTGCAGCCGATCCGTCGAGTCGAGGACCTCGCGGCGAATCGACCGCCCGGCGTTGTTCACGACGATGTCTGGGCAGCCGTACTCGGCGAGCACGTGCTGGATCAGGCGAGCCGTGTCGTCGGTGTCGGAGAGATCCGCCGGACAGGCGTCGGCATAGCCGCCCGCGGCCCGGATACGCGTGACGAGCTCGTCTAGGCTGTGCGCACGACGCGCCACCATCAAGACGTGGGCTCCACGACGGGCGAACTCTTCAGCTGCCGCAGCGCCGATGCCCGACGAAGAGCCAGTGACGAGGACGGTTGAATACCGTAGCCGCCTGGCCGGCGACCCGGTGCGAAGTGTATTGACGAGCTCGCCCGGCGTACGTGGTCGTTGTAAAGCAGTATGCGCGACTCGGGCCGGCACGTATCTCACAGCTGCTGCCACCATGCATAGACCGTAGATCACGAGGCGCAGCACTATTGACCCCCATCCGCTGCGAGGATGCGGCCGATGGTCGTCTTGCCCGTCGTCCCAGTGGGCCGGAGAACACGAAATATGTGGGCCGCCGTGCCAGAGCGAGAGCCCCTCGCTGCCGCCTTCGTGCACCAACAAAAGCCAGACTTGGTGCTTGACGGCCGGTGGTTGGCCGATTGGCGATCTAGCTCGGCCAGGACGGCGTCGTAGCCGGTTGAGCGGCCCCTACGATCACCTGGTCACCATCAGCCGTCAAGATCAGCTGTCAGCGGTAAGAACTGTCCTGAGGGAGGTGTCGGTTCCGGTTGAAAAACGAGCCCGCCGAAGCGACACGGGGGCAACCGGCGCACGACGACACCGCCCGCCCGCTCTGTTCTGACATGTGCACAATTCGATGATTTCAACACCGTCCGACCCTCCGCGTGTACATATACGTTCCATTCCTGTACACACGCGCCTGTAGCGACCGCGCGGCCCAGGCCGTCATGCCGTCTTTGCGTCTCGCTGGTTAGCCGTCTTGCCAGCCACCGCTCCCTATCGCGCGGCCCTGGATCGGGGCGGTTTCGGTCATCGCACGACCGGGGCATTTCCGATATCCGATACTTGCGGTATCGTGTACGTATAAAAGCCGTAGAAACATCAACCTCAGGGGAGGCTTCTTATGGCTAGAACCGGCATCATCAAACGTTGGCGTAGCAACATGGATGTGCTCGACGACACCGTGTACACCGACATGCTCAACACACTGTCTGAGGGGTCAGTGCGACGGCATTTCAACCCCTATATCGATATCGATTGGGATGCACCCGAGTTCGCGGTGACACCCAATGACGAGCGGTGGATCCTTCCTGGGACCGATCCGCTCGGACGTCACCCGTGGTATCAAGCGCAAGCGGTCGAGCGCCAGATCGAGATCGGTATGTGGCGTCAGGCCAACGTTGCCAAGGTCGGCCTGCACTTCGAGTTGGTCCTGATCCGCGGCCTGATGGACTACGCGTTCTGGACGCCCAACGGGTCGCCCGAGTACCGCTACTGCCTGCACGAGGCCGCCGAAGAGTGCAACCACACCATGATGTTCCAGGAGATGGTGAACCGCATCGGCGTCGACGTGCCCGGGATGCCAAGATTGCTGAGGTGGTCCCAACCGGTCGTCCCGTTGATGGCCGGGCCGCTGCCGATCCCGTTCTGGTTCGGCATTCTCGCCGGTGAAGAACCCATCGATCACACGCAGAAGAACGTTCTGCGCGAGGGTAAACAGCTGCACCCGATCATGGAGCGGGTGATGGCGATCCACGTGGCCGAAGAGGCGCGGCACATCTCGTTCGCGCATGAGTACCTGCGTAAGCGGGTGCCGCATTTGTCGCGAGGGAAGCGGTTCTTGCTGTCGATGTTTGTGCCGGTGATGATGCGCGTGCTGTGTTCGGCCATCATGGTTCCGCCGCGGGAGTTCTGGAAGGAGTTCGATATTCCACGCTCGGTGCGCAAGGAGGTCTTCTTCAATTCGCCGGAGTCGCGGCAAACGCTACGTGACATGTTCGGTGACGTCCGGATGCTGTGCCACGACACGGGACTGATCAATCCGCTCGCCAAGATCGTTTGGCGGATCTGCAAGATCGACGGCAAGCCGAGTCGCTACCGTAGCGAGCCGCAGCGCCAGCACGTGTCCGCCGTAGCGTAGGGCGGCGTACATGCCCCATGTGATCACCCAGTCGTGCTGTAGCGACGCCTCCTGTGTGTACGCCTGCCCGGTCAACTGTATTCATCCGTCGCCAGACGAACCCGGGTTCGCCACCGCTGAGATGTTGTACATCGATCCGGTCTCGTGTGTCGACTGCGGCGCATGTGTATCTGCCTGCCCGGTCGGGGCGATAGTGCCGCAGGCAAAGCTGCGGCCTGAACAATTGCCGTTTGTCTCCCTCAACGCGGCGTTCTACCCGGATCGGCCCGCAGGCGAGAGGGTTCCGCCGACGTCTAAGCTGGCGCCGGTCATCGCCGCGCCGAAAGTCGATGCACGCGAGTCTGATCCATTGACGGTAGCGATCGTTGGCTCTGGTCCGGCGGCGATGTATGCCGCCGACGAACTGTTAACCCAGTCAGGCGTACGGGTCAACGTCTTCGAACGTCTCCCGACGCCCTATGGGCTGGTGCGGGCCGGCGTCGCACCCGACCATCAGAACACCAAGCGGGTCACGCGGCTTTTCGACGAAGTGAGCCGATCGCCTGGATTCACCTTCTACCTCAACGTCGAGGTGGGATCGGATGTGTCCCACTCCGAACTCTTGGCCCACCATCACGCGGTGGTGTATGCCGTCGGAGCGCCGAACGATCGCAGACTCGACGTCGACGGCATGGGACTGCCCGGCACCGGCACGGCCACCGAAATGGTCGCGTGGATCAACGGACATCCCGAATACACAGATCTCCCTGTCACGCTGGAACATGAACGAGTGGTGCTGGTCGGCAACGGCAACGTCGCGCTCGACGTAGCCCGCATTTTGACGACTGATCCGGACGCATTGGCGCGCACGGACATCGCCGATCACGCGCTGGCCGCACTGCGGCAGTCGAAGGTCAACGAAGTGGTGATCGCAGCCCGCCGCGGGCCGGCGCAGTCCGCTTTCACCCTGCCGGAATTGATCGGGCTAACATCGACGTGCGACGTGGTTCTCGATGCGACCGACCAAGCTCTCGTGCAGGCCGACCTCGCCACGGCGGAGGACCCGCTGATCCGAAACAAACTGGAGGTACTGAGCAAGCTCGGAGACGCGTCAGTGCCCGCGACGCGCCCGCAGATCCGGTTAGCATACCGGTTGACGCCCGCGCGCATCCTCGGCACTGCCCTCGTGAGCGGCATCGACTTCACAGTGACGGGTTCGGATCGAATCTGTCATCTCGACGCCGGCCTGGTGCTGACATCGATCGGATACCGCGGGAAGGCCATTCGCGATCTACCGTTCGATGACGTCGCCGCCGTGATACCCAACGACGGGGGCCGGGTCATCGATCCGCAAACGGCACAGCCGGTGCCAGGCAGCTACGTGGCGGGCTGGATCAAGCGCGGCCCCAACGGTTTCATCGGCACCAACAAGTCGTGCGCGGCGGAGACGGTACAAAGCGTCGTCGATGATTACAACGCCGGTCTGTTGACCGCGCCGCGCACAAGGCCCCACGCGTTGGCGAAACTGGTGCGCAGCCGCAGACCAGATGTGGTGAACGCGGCCGGATGGAGGGCCATCGACGAAGCCGAAATCAAGCGTGGCGGAGGGCGCCGCCCGCGCGACAAGTTCACCTCGGTCGCCGACATGTTGGCAGTTGCGGCCGCCGCACCTACTCCGCCGTTCACGCAGCGGATGCTGGCCGGTTTCTGTCACTGACGACGAGCCCGCTGTCATGCTGAGACACGAGGTGGCGGATGGTTACCCGGCTACCCGGATGGGGGCCGATGTTGCTTACCGTCGTGCTGGTCTCGTCTTCGTCGGCGGATCGATCTTCACGAGGGGTGCACCTTCACGATCCCTACACGCTTCGCTCCCACGGCGAATCCACCACCGCATTGCAAGGGCGATGACTCCATCGCCCGCGAAGCGACGCTCCTGCTGCAGACGGGCCTGGGACAAGTGGTGATGCTCTCACCCGGAGGACCGCGGCGAACTGATGGTGAAGGTGTCCGGGGTCAAGGCGTTGGCGACCACTGCCGCGCTCAACCTCAACAGCGGGATCTTCGAGGTGATCGGTACGGCGCGGGATCAATCCCAAGTACGGCTTCGACCGTTTCTGCGCAACGTGCGTACCCACACCCGGCACGCCCCAGAGGCATACAAGATCGCCGACGTAGGCCAGCACAGCCTCAACGGGCAGTACCCGATCCCCGGCTTCACCTCGTAGGTGGTGGGTCGGGGACGTACAGATCCAATCGTGATCTCCCACCGCCCCGCCGGGCATCGACCCGGCGGCGGTGGCCCGTCAGAACTCCCGGTGGACCGAAATCAGTCCAGCACCGGGTGAGTGTCACCGTCTCGCGAGAACTATCCGCGAACCGAGGAACGCAACGTAGGCGCCCAGTGCGACCAGCCCCGCCTTCCGCGTCGCCGGAATCGCGATCGCGGTGCCCACGACGGCCTCGGTGACCCCGTTCCGCTTGGTCCACGTGGTGGTGTCCTTCGGGAACGCCGACGCGGTGATGGCATGAAACGCCTGCGGCACCACCAAGTGTGCTAAGCCGGTCGCGGCCAAGACGGCTCCGGCAGCGGCGGGAACGGACGTGGTCTGGTTGGGCATTGGGTGTCCTTCTGTGAGGTGGATTCGATAGCTCATCAGAGCCAAGCGCACCGGCGGTCGTGAGACAAGACCACATGCCGGAGGTGGGGCGGGCGAAATGATCGCGGTTCACGGGTTAGTTCTCTCAAGTACCCTGAAGCACCCAGGTCCAGTTCCCGATCCCGGACAAACTGCTTGCTGGCCAGGCGCACCAGCTGCGCGCGGCCGCAGCTGGTCGGCCGAGCGTTGTACGTAGCGCAAGTTGGCGATGTCAGCCTATGCCGGCTGGGGTCCTTCGGCGCGGCCCCACAGGGCGTCTACTTCGGCCTGGGCAGGTGCCATCAAGTGTGCGTTCGCCGACCGCGGCACCCCCATCGGGGCCTTATCGACCATTGACAACACTGTCTCTGCGGACTGATAGTTGGGAATCGAGCTGTGGCTGCTGACACACATATTCTGGTGTGGCGGAACGGGACCGGAGGACAGCATGGACGCGGAGCAACCCGCCATCAGCTCTACCGACGACGCCGGTGTGGTCGACTTCAAGGCAGCGCCCATCCGTGCAAGGCGGATCAAGTTCTCCTATCCGCAGGGCTCCATGAACCGACACTATGTCTCCGACGACCTGATCATGAGTCACGTCGTGTCCATGCTGTCATCGGTCTTCCCGGAGGGCGAGGACTTCTTCATCCGGTCGGTGAAGTACTACAAGGATGAGATCGCCCACGCGACATTGAGGGCGCAGGTCGACGGGTTCATCGGCCAAGAGGCTACACACGGACGCGAGCACCGCGAGATCAACGAGCATCTCCAGGAAATGGGTTACCCCACTCGGATCAATGACCGCCTCACCAAGCGAGCGCTGGCGATGATCTACCGTCACGCGCCGCACAAATTCTCCTTGGCCATGACCGCCGGCCTCGAGCACTACACGGCGACCCTGGCCTCTCTGCTCCTCACGAATACCGAGGCACGCGCGCTACTCACCTCCGACGAGGTGCGGGGACTCCTGCTGTGGCACGCCTACGAGGAGGTCGAACACAAAGCGGTGGCGTTCGACGTCTACCGGACCATCGGTGGCAGCGAAGCTCTGCGTATCGGCACGATGCGCGGGATCCACATCACGTTTCTGGGACTTGTCACCGTGTCCACGCTGGCGTCAATGCTCACCGATCGCGCCACGTACAACCCGGTTCGTCTTCTGCGAAGCGTGGCGGCTATGCGCACCAACCCGTGGATCAACCGAGATGTATTGCGCGAGTTAGGAACCTACACGCGTCGCGGGTTCCATCCCAGCGACAACCCCACAGACTATCTGCTCAAGACCTGGCGCTCGGAGTTGTTCGGCGACCAAGGTATTTTGACGGACAACCTCGTGGGTGGACGTCAGCGCCGCTCGGACCGCTGCTGAACGAGGGCCGCGTCGGTGGGTACCTGTGACCCCCGTCGTCGCACCACGATGGTCCTCGATGTCATCGAGATGGCGCGGTGGGCACTCACCCTGATCATTCCTATAACGAGCAGCACGCGGCGCCGACCACCTCTACACCCTCAACTGCGAAGAGCCAAAAACGTTCGGTTCCATCCGCTGCTGGTATTGGACCGCCCCGAGATCCGGCGGGGAAGCCCTGGCCGGGCTGCTCGATGTCTCCGAGAGCTTCGGTAAATGCGGCGACGGACGACTTCACCGATTCGCTGTCCGACGTTGACCCGGCCAGTGCGCTAACTCCGGCAGGAATCTCCGAATCATGTATTGAAGTACTCGAAGTACCTGATACTGTGATGCACACCATTGAAGGGCTGTGCAGCCATATGAAGGAGAGCAGTATCGCTACGGGAGTCACTGGTCGTGCGACGGATAGTCTTGCGACCTTCGGGAACACGACCATGCTCGCCGGCCAGGCACTGCGGTGGACCGTGTATGACATTGTCACCGGACGATTTCCGTTTCGGGAGGCTGTCACCCAGACCTGGTTCGTCATCACCGTAACGACGTTGCCGGCGATCCTGGTGGCGATCCCGTTCGGCGTCATCGTCTCGGTGCAGGTGGGAAGCCTGACCCAGCAGGTCGGGGCCACGTCCATCGCCGGCGCCGCTGGTGGACTCGGGATCATCCAGCAGGGGGCCCCGATCGTGACAGCGCTGCTGCTCGGTGGTGCGGCAGGGTCGGCCATCGCCTCTGACCTTGGCGCACGCACCGTCCGTGAAGAGATCGATGCCATGGAGACGCTAGGACTCAATCCGGCCCGTCGAGTCGTCGCCCCGCGGTTCGTCGCGGTTCTCATCGTCGCTCCGCTGTTGTGCATGCTCATCGTGTTTACCGGTCTCGTGGCCGGCTACATCCTGAGCGTCAACGTCCAGGGCATCACGCCGGGAAGTTACGTCTCCTCGTTTGCATCCTTTGCCTCGTCGGCGGACATCGTGGTGGCACTGATCAAGTCAGTGGTGTTCGGTCTCGTGGTCGTGGCAATCGCATGTCACCGGGGTCTGTCCACGAAAGGCGGCCCGAAGGGTGTGGCCGAATCTGTCAACGCCACCGTGGTCCTGGGGGTGGTGGCGTGCTTCGTCATCAACGTGGTCATCACCCAGCTGACAATTATGTTCGTCCCGCAGACCATCGGATGACGGAGAACACGTGACCGCCATACCATCCACCCGGTTCACTTCTGTCACTCGTCCGATCGTGCGTGCTGTGACGCCCCTCGCCGAAGTCCCTGCACAACTCGGGCACATCACCACGTTCACCATCGACACCGTCGCAGGAATTCGCCACGTCGCGACCACCTATCGACGACAGACGCTTTTGTACATACATGAGTTTGCTTGGGGACGAGGCGCTGTTCTGGTCGGCGGGGGTACCGCGGTCGTGCTTGTCATTCTCGGAATGGCTGTGGGGGCATCCATCGGCATTCAGGGCTACGCCTCGCTGGACCTGGTGGGGATGGGGTCTCTTACCGGGTTCATCTCGTCATACGCCAACACTCGGGAGTTGGCACCTATTATCGCCGCGATCGGCTTCGCAGCCCAGGCCGGCTGTCGCCTCACTGCGGAGATCGGTTCTATGCGCATCGCCGAAGAGATCGACGCACTCGAGTCGATGGCGGTGCGGCCGATTCCGTACGTCGTCAGCACGCGCGTGGTCGCAGCGATCACCACTATCATTCCCCTCTACATCGTGACGCTGATACTCAGTTTCGTCGCGGCCAAACTGGTCGTCATCCTTATGCACGGTCAGTCCGGTGGCACCTACGACTTCTATTTCAATGCGTTCCTCAAACCGCAGGATCTGGTGTTCTCAGTCATCAAGGTCCTAATTTTCGTGGTATCGGTCGTCATCGTCCACAGCTACCAGGGCTACTACGCCACCGGTGGAGCAGAAGGCGTCGGCCGCGCGTCTGGTCGAGCGATCCGCAGCAGTCTCATCATCATCGTCGTGGAGGACATGATCTTGACCCTGCTGATGTGGGGCTTCGATTCGGGCGTCAGGATTTCGGGCTAGGAGTTTAAGTGGCTGTATTTCAAGATCCGTCAGGGCGCGCGCCGTCACGAACGAACTTGACCCTGCGTGGGATCGGGGTTCTCGTCGTCGTGGTGGTTGCCGCCTATCTTCTGGTGGGCAACGCGAACGGAAAATATGACGACAACAAGACAGTGACGATTACCACCGACGCGATTGGTGACGGATTGAAGAGCGGATCGGAGGTGAAGTATCGGGGCTTCACGGTGGGCAAGGTGTCCTCGGTGTCGGTGCGCGACCAAAGCACAAATGTGAAAATTGAGCTCACCGGAGCGAACGACGACATCCGGTTGCGTCAGGGCTTGGCGGTGAATTACACGTCCGCCAGCGCGCTGGGGCCGACGGCACTGGATATTGTCGACCCCGGGCAGGGAGCGCTCATCCGTGATGGCGGCAGTGTCTATGTGAGCAAGCAGCAGTCCGAACAAACGTCGGTCTCGACCCTGATTCGAAAACTTTCCAAGCTGGTCAATGCTCTCGATCAGCCGGCGTTCAATTCTGTGGTGAAGTTTGTCGTCGACGATTCCCAAACGTTTGCCGACGCCGGCAAACTCATGTTCCAGATCGCACAGCTCACTCGGGACGTTCAACAGCGGCCAGTGGGCCAGGATTTGGCGATCGCGGCAGACGTGTCCGAGGGTGTTGCCGACTTCATGAAGCCGTTCATTCCGGGCATCCTCATAAACGTCGACATCGCTGACTTCTTCGCCACCGACGAGGCCATCAAACAGACCAAGGGCAACCTCAACGACACCGGCGAGGTCCTGTTCGGCGCACTCGGAGGACTGTTGAACAAAAACTACCCGGCGTTGAGTTCACTACTGGACGTCGGCCTCGATCTGGCGAGGCCAGTCGCCAGATCGGCCTCGGGGCTCGCGCGGACCGTTTACACCATCCCGCAGATCCTGGACAGCATCGACAAGGCCACGCCGCAGGTCGGCGAGCGAGTACAACTTCAGGTCGCCCTGGTAGTGCAGACGTCACCTGCGCTGCAGAGCGCGCTTGCAGTAGGAGGACCGAGGTAGATGAAGCTCAAGTCGATAACTCCCACCATCATCAAGATCGTCGCGTTCGCCGCAGTCATCGGCGTTCTCACCTACGTGATCATCGCCATCCTCCAACCCAGCTCGGATGGACCGAGTTCTGAACGATCAGCGGTCTTCTCCGATGCCTCCGGGCTCAAACCTCGCGACGGTGTGCGGCTGGCTGGAGTCAAGGTCGGTTATGTGACGGCGATCGACCTGAACGGGCCCACGGCGGTCGTTCATTTCCAACTGAACGACGACATCACGATCACATCGAAAACCACCGCCGCCGTGCGTTATCAGAATCTTCTCGGACAGCGATATGTCGAATTGATCGGTGCGGCACAGGGGAAGACACAGGGGGAACTCACACAGGTGGCGCTCGACAAGACCATTCCCTCATTTGATGTGTCCACCTTGTTCAACGGATTCAAGCCGGTGTTCGACACGCTTAATGCCGACGAGATCAATGAACTGCAGTCCAATTTATTGCGCGTTGCTCAAGGTGATGGAAGGGGCATATCGCCTGTTCTGAAGCAGATCGCCAACATCACCGCCTACGGGAACCAGCGGTCTGAGATCATCACAAATATTGTGACGAGTCTCGGCCAGGTCTCCGACCAGCTCGAAGGCCGCTCGGCGGAGATGGTCGAACTCGTCGACAAGCTGGGATCGATCGTCGACGCCTTCAGCCGCGTGAGTGACCGGCTGCGAGAGTCGCTACGCGAGGTCAACCGGTCCATGTCGAAGACGGTCCTCACCGGCGAGCAACTCGAGTCAACGTACGACCAGAGTTTCGCGGCGATCTATCAGCGTCTGGCGCGAGAACCCGGGGAGTTAGAGGGTCTACTCAACGGTGCGGTGCTGCTCAAGCCCCTTATGGACTCGCTCACCGCTGCGACGAACTCCACGCCGAGCGAGGCGCAATGTTCGAAAGGTCTCCTGCCCCTGCCGGATACAGCGCAGATTGCGCTTATGGGGCAACGATTGGTGGTGTGTAAGTGAGGTTGTTCAATCGAAATCGATCGCATCACCAGCCCGAACGCAGACGCGACCTCATCGTCGCCGGTGTGGTGGTGGTGACCGTGGTGGTCGGTCTGGTCATCGCCGGGGCCGTGTATATCGCACCGCCCGGTCAAAAGGTGTACTCGGCCCATCTGGTCAACACCGGCGGGCTGGAGTCGGGTGATCAGGTGCGTATAGCGGGGATAAGACAAGGGAGGGTGTCGTCGGTGGACCTCACGGGAACGGTTATCACAGTCAAATTTCGACTCGACGACTCGGTGTCAGTCCGTTCGGATGCTACCGCAGCGGTTCGCCTGATCACGCCGATCGGCGGGCGAGTTCTCGATCTGGACCCAGGGTCAGGACCGACCGCGCTGTCGGGGGCCATCCCCCTTGTTCAGACATCGAGTACCTACGACATCTCCAACACGCTCGAGACGACGACGCCGGTGTTCCGTGATGTGAACGGCGTCGATCTCCGTCAAACTGCGGCGCTGCTGCAGAATGCGTTCTCCGACGGCAACACAAACATTCCCGACGCACTGAGGAACACCAGCAGTCTGATGGACCTCCTAGAGCGACAGTACGGTCAGCTCGACAAAACGGTCGCTCTATCGGATGAATACGTCAAAGCTTTCGCCGACCAAAAACAGGTGCTAGTCGACTTTCTCCGTCAACTCAGCTTCCTGGCCAGGACGCTGGGACCTGATATCCAGAACGTCCGCGACGGGTTCGACTATCTCAGGCGTCTGTTCAAACTCCTGACGAGGCCGCTCGTGGCGTACCGCGATGGCATCGAACCGTCCGTGCAACAGTTCAAGACGCTCCTGGACAAGGTGTCGACAGAGATGCCGGGCTACTCCAATGCCCTGACACAGATCGATCAGATCACTCAGCGCCTCGGCGTCCTCCTCCAGGCGCCGGTCGGTGCGCCGGCCACCACAGAACCAGAGGTTCGTGTGTGCATTCCGAGTGGTGACGACAAATGCTGACCACCTGGGTCCGAAGACTGCTGCTCCTGATCGCCGTGGTGGTGGTGGTCATCGCTGGTATCGGGATAGGCCGGACAGCGTCCGACGACACGCGCGCCCTGTGCGCAGAGTTCACCGATGCATCGGGCCTCTTCGAAGGCAACGCAGTCGCCATGCTCGGCAAGAAGGTGGGCAGCGTCGTCGGGGTGCACCAGAATAAAGGTCAGTCCGGTGTAAGGATCGACATGCGGGTCGACAAGAGCGTGCCGCTGTCTGCCGACGTCGGCGCGACTCTGGTGTCGACATCCATCGTGACCGAACGTCAGATCGAGTTCACCAAGCCGTACTCCGGTGGAGCCCGATACGAGACGAATCAGTGCATTCCGTTGAGTAAGACGAGAACCCCGCTGGGAATCAGTCAGACGCTCGACTCGATCAGCGACTTGTCCGAGGACCTGGTCAAGGACAACGGCAGAAACACCGACGCCGTCCTGCAGTCCCTCAAGCTCGTTTCCCGCAATCTGGAAGGGACCCAGGGTGACGTGGCCGGGATCATCAAGGACTCTGCCACGCTCATCAACGACCCGGCCAAGCGGGATGGACAGGTTCGCAGGATCGTCGGGAACCTCGCAACACTGACGGGGGTGGCAGCCGAGAACGACAAAGAGGTGACCGCCCTCTTCGACAACTTCGTGGGTGCCATCAATGTCATCGTCGCGTTCGGCCAGACGTTCGGCGCGGCAGTCGAGTACGCGGGGACGTTCGTACCGATCCTCTCGCGGCTCGCAACGGATTTCGGGCCCCCAATATTCGCGATCGGTGATGCTGCCGTTCCGCTCATCGCCGGCATGGGAGAGCAGCCGGACATGGTGGCAGCGGTCGCAGCCCGCACGGCAGACCTCATCATGAAACACCCCGATGCCAAGTCGATCGTGCAGGCGTTCGCAGTGTCGCTGCCTTTGCGAAGCCTCGTCAGTGGCTGCGCCGCGCCGGTGGCAAACGGCGTCTGCGGGCCCGGCGATGCATCAAGGACGATCGCCGGGATGATGGGGGGAGGGGCCTGATGATCTCAGTCAACCGGGCACGCCTCGGACCCATGGTGATCGCACTGATGGCAGCGATGGTGTTCGTGACGTCGTGTGGGATCAACGCTGACAATCCGCCGACCATAGGAACCTCTGATGGCAACGGCTACGACATCCAGATGGAGTTCACCAGCGCACTCAATCTGCCGGCCCTCGCAAAAGTCCTCTCAGAGGGGCTCAGCGTCGGAACCGTCGAGAATGTCACGTACGAGAACGGGCATGCGGTCGTCAAAGCTCGCATCGATAACAAGACTCAGCTGCCGGCCGAATCGCGAGCCGAGCTGCGTCAGGACACTCTCCTTGGTGAGATCTACGTTTCCATCCTTCCCCCAGCCGAGCCGTCGACGGGTGCCTTGCTGCGGTCGGGTTCGGTGATCCCGCTGGCACGGACCGAGCCGGCAGCGAATGTCGAGGACGTCATGCGTGGGATGGCGAATGTTCTCGGCGGCGGTGAACTCGACAAGATCCACACCGCGATCTCGACATTGAACACCTCGTTCCCCAAGGATCCGCAGGAATTCGACGCCCTGTATCGGACAACGCTGGAGACCGTTTCGGAGGTCTCCTCGAACACTGACAAGCTCGACGTGGTGTTGAGGTCGGCTGATCGGACTCTGAAGGTGATTTTGGCTGATCCGTCGGGAATCGACCGGATGCTGGCTAAGGGCGGAACCAACTTCTATGGCCTCGGCTACTCCCTGATCGACGTCGCGTTACTCATCGCCAACTTGCGTACATTTGCTACGGCCGCGGGCAGGATCGTGGATCCGGAGTACTCACGCATCAAGGAGTCGGTGGCCGCGATCGCCCCGGTGATCGCGTCGATCGCCAACTCCGACATTTACTCGAAGTCCGTCACGGAGCAGGCAACGCGCGTCATCCGCGACAAACTCATTCCATTCGTGGGGTCGCCTGACATCAACCTCTCGGACATCTCCATCGATGGTCGGGACCTGGCGCGGCGTGACGCCGAATCGTTCATTACCGTGTTGAAATCGATCGGAATGATGCCGTGAACCGCAGCAGCAGCACGCTCATATCGATGGTGGCTTTGGCCGTCGTGTTCGTCGCAGGGCTCGGCTACCTCGTCGTCGGCGTGGCACGCGTCAACCCCACCCGCTCCGAGTACTCGTTAACCGCCTTCATCGACAGCTCAGGCGGTCTACTGGACACGTCGCCGGTGATGGTGCGGGGGATACCCGTCGGAAAGGTGGCCTCCATCAACGTCGTGGATTCGGCACTTAAGGTCGAGATGGCGATCGATTCCGATCACAAGATCCCCCAGGACAGCGTGATGTCGATCCTGAATCTGTCGATCGCGGGGGAACAGTACATCAACTTCGTGCCCGGGGGCACGGCCACCGGCGGGTACTTTGACAACGGAGACGTGGTGCCCGCTGAGGCGGTGCACGTGTCGCAATCGGTGCCCCAGGTGTTGCCGAAGATGGCTGCGGTGGCAGATGGGCTCGACCCGGCTTCGATCGAGTCCATCAACAAGACCGTCGCCGAGGCCGTCGCAGGACGGCAGGGAGACCTCGACATGATCGGCGACATGATGCACCGTCTAGTCGATTTCGTCGGCAAAGATGGGTCCGTCCGGGTGACCGCGGACAACGCCGAGTTCCTGCTCGGCCTCATGTCCAATGTCGGGGACGTCCTCAGTACGGCAGCTGTGCGTACCCCTGACGCCGTGAACGGATTGGCGCGAATTCAGCGGGCGTTCATCGAGTTCACAACCACCTCGTACGACAAGTGGCCTCCCGTGTTGAAGCTTGTGGACAAGCTCAGTGGCTATATCCAGATCCTGCAGCCTGATCTGGTGACGATCACCCGGGCGGTGAAACCGGCGACAGAGAAGGTCGCGGACACATACGTCGACTTCGGATCGATCGGCGACCTCCTCGCCCGAACCTTCCCGACGTCGCGACCAGGTCGCGCCGAGGTCCCCATCACCGTGTCGCAATCACCAAGATGACGGCTTGTCCGCAAGCGACTGTCACCAGCAAGTACACAGAAGGCCCCAGATGACAAATGACGAGCAGACCAGACCGCCTACTGAGGCCACTGAGGTCGAGGGCGGCGCGGCAGCAGCGACGACGGATGGCGATCTGCTGGTGGACGAGAACGCCAAAACCGCTTCCGTAGCCGCGACGGGGGTTGACGACAGCGACGTCGACTCCCCCTCGCCGAGTGGGCGTCGCTGGTCAGTATGGCCGCGATCACGTGCTGCCGTGGTCGTTTCGGCCGTGATCGTGGTGCTCGCTGTGCTGGTCGGCGTGTTCGCCTACCTCTACCTCGAGGCCGACGACGCGAAGTCGGTATTGGAAAACGACGCCGCGCAACGGGCTGCGGCGGCGGAGGCCGCCTCGGATTACACGACCAAGTCCCTGACCTACAGCTATCAGAACACCGACGCCTTTTTTGCGGCGGTCAAGGAGAACGCAGGTGAGGCGCTCGTCAAGCGTTACGACGAGGTTCGACCGACGCTGACGCAGATCATGCAGCAGGCCCAGGTGCAGGCGTCGGGACGCGTGCTGGCCACCAGCGTCACTGGTGAAACCGACGGCGAGTACACGGTGATGGTCTTCGCGAGCCAGAAGACGCAGAACGTGCAGAACCCGCAACCGAGTGAACTGCCGACGTTGTTGAAGGTGGTCGTGTCGAAAACGGCTGGGGGCTGGCAGATCCAGGACTATGGCCCAGCAGAATAAGGCGGCTGTGCCGCAGAAGGAGTATTCATGAAGAGCACGATGCAGGACGTACCTTTGACGGTGTCGTCGATCCTTCGCCACGTCGCGACGAATCACGCCGGAAGGCAGGTGATCACCTACGGCGGCGCCGAACCGGCTCGAACCACGACTTACGGGCCCCTTGAGGAACGCTGCGGTCAGCTGGCCAATGCTCTGCGTCGTGCCGGTGTGGGCGACGATGACCGTGTAGCTACTTTGCTGTGGAACAATCAGGAGCACCTAGAGGCGTACGCTGCGGTTCCCGCCATGGGTGCCGTCCTGCATACCCTGAATCTGCGGTTGTCTGCGTCCCAACTGTCGTTCATCGCGAATCACGCTGAGGACCGGGTCATCATTACGGATAGTTCGCTGGTGCCGTTGTTGGCACCGGTGCTGCCGGGCCTGTCGACCGTACGTGTCGTGTTCGTCGCCGGCGGTGGGGAGGTGTCGGCGCTGGAGGGCAACGGCGTCGAAATCATTCGTTATGAGGACGCGCTCGCTGCGGAGTCCCCGGCCTTTCCGTGGGCAGAACCCGATGAGAGATCGGCGGCGGCTATATGCTACACCAGCGGAACCACGGGAGACCCCAAGGGGGTTGTCTACAGCCACCGTTCGATGTTCCTTCACTCGATGGCAGCCTGTACCGGCAATGCGCTCGCCGTGGAGGAGGGTGACCGAGTCCTGCCGGTGGTGCCGATGTTCCACGCCAGTGCCTGGGGTCTTCCCTATGCGGCCCTTATGGCGGGTGCCGACTTGCTTCTGCCCGACCGATTCCTGCAGGCGGCGCCTCTGGCGGACATGATTCAGACACATCGGCCCACGAAAGCGGGTGCCGTTCCGACCATCTGGAACGATCTGTTGCAGTTTGGGTCATCGCATCCCGATGTGGATCTGTCGTCGATCAGTCTGGTCGCCTGCGGGGGTGCGGCGGTGCCGCAGTCGTTGATCGAGGGATTCGCGGACAGGTTCGGCGTCCCGATTATCCAAGCGTGGGGGATGACGGAAACCTCGCCACTCGCCGCGGTGAGTCGACCACCGGCCGGTGTCGCACCGGAATCCGATATGACGTATCGCAAGCGTCAGGGCCGTGCCATCTGTGGCGTCGAGATGCGTCTCACCGACGAGGCCGGTATGCCGGTTCCACGTGACGACAGGTCCGTGGGGGAACTGGAAGTGAGGGGGCCGTGGATCACCGGTGGCTATTATAATATGGACGAAGACAGCGACAAGTTCCGTGACGGCTGGCTGCGGACTGGCGATGTTGGCCACATCAGCCCGGACGGCTATCTGACGCTCACCGATCGAACGAAGGACGTCATCAAGTCCGGTGGCGAGTGGGTCTCATCGGTGGAGCTCGAGAACACCATAATGGGCCATCCTCAGGTGGCCGAGGCTGCCGTGATCGCTATCCCCCACGAGCGATGGCAGGAGACGGCCCTAGCCGTGGTCGTCCGGACGCACGGCAGCGACGTTACCGCCGATCAACTCGGCCAGTGGTTCCTCGAGAATTGCCCCGCCGAGATCCCTCGTTGGTGGATTCCCAAGAACTGGGCGTTCGTGGACCAGGTGCCACGCACCAGCGTGGGCAAGTTCGACAAAAGAGCTTTGCGTGCCCAACATGCCGACGGGGATCTCGTCGTCGTGCCGAACTGAACACATTCTCGCTGACGGCGGCGGTTCGCTGAACCGCCGCCGTCTGGTGTTCACCGCCTCGGCTGATGCTCTCAGAAGTGCTCAGGCCAGGCAGTCCGCAGCGATGACTCACACTGCGACCGAGCATTACAGCACGGGGTGTAGCGAAAGCGTTAGCGCGAATGGGCAATTGATCGTGGGGCCGTTTCACAGCAGGAACCGAGAGTTCCTGTCAACCCTCGCGCGCCTGATGTAGATTCACCCCGCCATCAGCGATTAGACGTCGTCAAAGGTCCTCTGGCATAGGGTCCTACCTCGGTGGAATCCCGGCTCACGGCCGCGCGGTGCAGCCGCCCTGGCCACCAGCTCGCCTCACCGAGCAATGCTGCCAGCGCAGGGACGACAATCGTGCGGACGAGAAAGGTGTCCAGGAGTAACCCGATACCGATGATGAAGCCGATCTGCACCATCACGTCGATCGATCCCAGCATGAGTCCGAACATGCTCGCCGCGAAGATCAAACCGGCCGAGGTGATGACCGAGCCGGTGTATGCGACGGTGCGTAGAACTCCGAGCCGGATATTGGCCGTCGATTCCTCTCTGAGCCGGGAAACCAACAGCATGTTGTAGTCGGCCCCCACTGCAACCAGGACGATAAAGGACACCAGCGGGACGGGCCACGCTATTTCATTGCCGAAAATGTGTTGGAGGACAAGGACACCGATGCCCAGAGCGGCTGCGTAGTTGAGTACAACGGTGGCCAGTAGATAGATCGGTGCGACGATCGCCCTGAGTAAGAGCATTAGGATCAGGCCGACTATCAGGAGCGTTCCGAATCCGAGTAACTTGAAATCGTACGCCAGAAGTCGTTGGATGTCGGCGTTGATCGCCGGGAACCCGGCGACAGATGCGCGCGCACCCTGCAGCGTGGTGTTCGGCATGGCGTCCTCGGCCACCTTCGACAGACTGTTCGCCAACGTCATGGCATCCGCGGTATACGGATCGTAGGCGGTCTGCACTACAAAGCGAGCAGTCTTGCCATCCGGCGAGATGAACTGGCGCGCCACTTGGCTGAACTGTTGATCCTTGAACGCGTCGGCGGGTAGGTAGAACCCCGTTGCCGAGTCAGTGTTGCCGATGTCCCGGGCGGGCGCGCGTAGCTGGGCGGCCACTTGAGACAGGCCCGCCAGCAGCTGTACGTTGCTGTCCACCAATGCGCTCACACCGCCGGACAGCTGTCGGGCCCCGTCGGCGAGCGCTCGGACGCCCGTCTGGAGCTGTGACAACCGACTGCCGAGGTCCTGGCCGTTGATCGTCTGCAGAGCGGAGTCGAGGACGTTCAATGAGCTCTGCAACTGCGCGAGGTCCGCCGTTCCCGGGCCCTCGACTCCACCGAGCTGGGTAGCGAAGTCCGCGATACGACCGAGGGACTGGTTGTCGGCCAATGCGCGGATGTCCGAGGTCTGTGTCTGCAAGGCCGAACACTGCGGGATCTGGACGCACCAGGGAGCATCGAGTGCACTCAACGCCGGTGCGACGGCGTCGGCAGCCGACTGTGCTTGTCGTGCCACTCGAGACAGCTCGGGAGCTTGTTGGGAGAATTCATCGAGTGCGGGCGCCGCAGCAGCCAGCTGATCGACGAGCGGACGATACTGGCTGAGCTGCTCGCCGGCCGACGAGGCCTGCTCGAGCAACCCCGACAGCGGCGCGAGGTTGGTGGTGACCTGCTCGTTCAGCAGAGCAAGACCGTCGGCGAGTTGTGATGACCCGGTCTTTAGTAGGTCCAGGTCGCCCTTCCGTGACTGTGCGTCATCGGTCTTTTCGGTGATACCACTACCGATCTGGTCGTTCTGCCATGACAACTCAGCCTGCTCGAGCTTCTCGCCCGTCGGGCGGGTCACCCCGATGACGCGGGTGACGCCGGGCGTCTGCGCGACGCGCGACGCCATCTGTTCAAGATCGGCCAGTCCCTGGCCGGTGCGCATGTCTTCGTTCGACTCCACCAGAAGGAATTCGGAGATGATGGTGTCTTTGGGAAAGTGCCGGTTCAGCAGCGCGTATCCCTCGTTGCTTCCGGTGTCCGGCGGCTGACCTTCCCGATCGTCATAGGTGATTGTCATGGTGGTCGCGATGAGGCCGAGAGCGATCAGTGCCACCAGGCTCACCGCGAGCAGCGGGACCGGCCGCCGGATCACCCCCGTTCCCACCCGATGCCAGTACCGTCTGGTGAGGTCACGACGAGGTAGACCCGCGCCACGCTTTGCCGCGAACGACAGCACGGGGGGCAGCAAAGTGACGGTTGCCAGGAAGCCGAAGGCGATAGAGATCGCGCACGCCGGGCCGAGCGTGTTGAACACGCTGAGTTTGGCGAACGCCATCGCTAAGAAAGCAAAGGCAACTGTCGCTGCGGACGCGAGCACCACGCGACCGATCGTTGCGGTGGCGTTCGCAATGGCCACGTCAGGGGTATCGCCCGCCCGGATGCCCTCGTGATACCGGCTTATGAGGAATACGGAGTAGTCGACTCCGGCGCCGAAGATGATTACCGTCATGAACATCGAGGTGAATTGAGACACGGGCATGCCCAATTCGCCCAGACCCGAGAGCACCCCGCGGCCCACTGCCAGGCTCATGCCGACCACCAGCAGCGGCATGAGAGCGGTGAAGATCGATCGGTAGACGATCAGCAGGATCCCGGCGATCAACAGCACCGTGGCGAGCGTGATCACGACCAGATCGGTCTCACCCACCGCGAGCTGGTCGGTGAACGTGGCAGGTGGACCGGTCACCCGAACAATTGTGTCGGTACCACTGAAGATTTCGTTCGCGGTGTCACGGACCGCTTCCACGGCGTTGGCAGCGTCCGGTCCGCCCAACGTCCCGGTGACACCGATAGGCAGATACCACGCCTTCTTGTCTTTGCTCAGCGCCTGACTCTCCGTGAGCGGGTCGCCGAGCAGGTCGCGGACTGCGATGACGTGTTCCGTGTCCGCACGCAGTGCGGTCACCAATTCGTCATACCTGGCGCGGGTGGTGTCCGAGAAACCCCTGTCGTTCTCCATGGCGACGAAGACGGTGGTCTTGGCCCCCTTCTCATTGAACGCCTCACCCATCCGGTCGAGCGTCTGAAATGACGGTACGCCCGCGGGTATCGGGTCCACCGACTGCTGTCGGATCACGGACTCCAGCTGCGGGAATAGCACCGCTAAGCCGACCGCAACCACGACCCAGACCGACGCCACGAATCCCTTGCGCCGCAGCGTGAACCAGGCGACCTTTTCCAGTTGAGCGCTGTATTCACCGGTGCCGGCAGAACGCCTTGATGGACGGTTGTGAACGATCGACGACCTGGCCACGTACGAATTTCCTCTCGGACTCATTGGATTGGGGGAACGCCCCACAGGCGGCTCCGTGCGGGTCGGTCAGCTGTGATGTTCACTCTCTGCTATCGACTCCACGTCTTCGAGCGTGGTGGGGATGTGGTACGGCGGCCTGCTCGTGCCCGTAATGCGATAGCGGTCCCAGAAATCAGGATCGCCCACGACGCACTCGGCGCGGCCCTCTGGTGTCACGAAGACAGCAACCGTGCGCCTGCCCGCGAGGAGGGCGTCGAGCGCATCATTTTTGTCGATCCTGCCGTACCAGGTGTACAAGCCGTTGAGGGGCTGGAAATAGCCTTTGATTTTCACCCGGACAGCAATCTCCTTGCCGCGGCACACCAAGGTGCCCTCGCCGGAGTAGTCGAGATCGTGGTCGTCAGACACGTAAAGCTCACTTTCTTCACATCAAGCGTTGACAAAAGAACACACTGGCAGTGACACTAGCAGTATCGGGTACCCAGAGTATCGGGTATAGAGACGAGACTCAGCTCGGCCCGGAACACAACGGAGGTGTCACATGACCGTTCAGAATGTTGAGATCAAGCCCGACGTTTCGACGGAAGGGGTGTCGCGCGTCAGCGCCCGCAAGCCCGTCGACATGCAGAGGTCTGCCGGTCGACTGCTGCGTGCGGCGGCCGAGAAATTTTATGACGCGGAGATCGACATCGATTGGGACTCGCCCTGGGAGGAGGGAAAGTACTTCCTGCCCGAGCATCGTGTCTCGCTCTACGGCACCAAGCTGTGGGAGAAAATGAGCGATGAGCAGAAGGTGGAACTCGGGCGCCATGAAATTGTCAGCATTCTCAGCTTCGGTATCTACGCAGAGAATCTGCTCAGCTCAGCGCTGCTCCGAATGTCTGCCAAAGGTGCCCTGACAGATCAAAGGGCCCTCTACGCCCTTAACGAGATCGGCGACGAGGCACGTCACTCGACGATGTTTGCCCGGTTGATCAACAAGACGGGACTGGCGCCGTACAAGTTGCCGAAGGGATTCTTGGGCTTCGCGAAGATTCTGCATTTTGTGCCTCTCGGCCCGTCTGTATCCGGCGCGACATTGCTCATCGAAGAGATACTCGACCGCGCTCAGCGTGAGGCGATGAATGACCCGAAAATGCAGCCGCAGCTGCGCCAGCTCATGAAGATCCACGTTCTCGAAGAGGCCCGCCACATCACCTTCGCGCGGCTGGAAATGGTGGAGGGGATGCAGCGTCGCGGACGCATCTCGCGCGCTTGGCATCGAGGCACGCTGGCGGTCATTGCGAACTTTGCGTACCCGTTGCTCATCAATCCGAAGGTGTACCCCGCTGTCGGAATCAACCGTCTGCGCGGGCTGTGGGCGCAGCAGACGAGCCCGAACTATCGCGTCAATTTGCAGTTCATGTCCGAGCCTATGATCCGGTTCTTCCACGAGGCCGGGATGATGGAGGGGAAATTCACGATGGCGATGTGGCGCGCAACGCGCAGCCTGCCCGACGATCTGCGCTAACACCCTCAGCCTGGCCCCCTCGGCCACTCGCCAACCCTCGACCCCACGTTCGGATGTCTCCGTTCGCGGGCTCGGGTGGATGACATTCTCACACCTGCGACGCGTTCCCGCGCCGTGCAGGTCCGTCTGCTGTATTTGATCAGGGAGCTTTTCACTCAATGCCGTCCTCCAACACCAAGCGCGCGGCGCGCGCCGCCACGGCGACAGACCCGGGAATAGCCGAGCCTATAATCACCAAGGTACTCATCATCGGCAGCGGATTTTCTGGGCTCGGTATGGCCGTGCAGCTCCGCCGGCGCGGGTATAGCGATTTCATCGTGCTGGAAAAGGCCGACTCTGTCGGTGGAACCTGGCGCGACAACACCTATCCAGGATGCGCATGCGACGTGCCGTCACTGATGTACTCCTACTCGTTCGAGAGCCGCGGTAGTTGGTCGAAGGTGTGGTCTTCGCAGCCCGAAATCGAGCAGTACCTGAAAGAGATCTCCGACAAGCGTGGTGTCACTCAGAAGATCCATTTTGGGCAGAAGTTGGTCTCCGGATACTGGAGCGAGTCCGAATCTCGGTGGCACCTGCGTACCGAGTCGGGCCGGGAGTACATCGCGCAGTACGTCGTGTCCGGTGTCGGCGCTCTGCACATCCCGAACTATCCGAACATCCCCGGAATCGATGAGTTCGCCGGCCAGGCATTCCATTCGGCAAAGTGGGACCACACGGTGGATCTCCAGGGCAAGCGGGTGGCCGTCATTGGCACCGGTGCCAGCGCGATTCAGTTCGTGCCATTCGTGCAGAAGGAGGCCGGCACACTCACGGTCTTCCAGCGAACCCCGGCTTGGGTACTTCCACGCAAGAACTTCGCGGTGCCGACGGCACTTCGGACCGTGCTCAGCAAGATCCCTATCACACGCCGCCTCGCTCGGTGGTCGGTCTACTGGGGCGCAGAGAGCCTGGCCTTCGGGCTCAACGGCCACTCCAACCTTATGCGACCAATCGAAAAAGTGGCGAAATGGAACATCGAGCGTTCTATCGCCGACCCTGAGCTACGCAGAAAGCTGATGCCGTCCTACCGCATCGGATGCAAACGCATCCTGGGATCGAACGACTACTACCCTGCACTCGCCGCGCCCAACACGACAGTGATCAGTGATCGGATTGAAAAGGTCACCGCGGATTCTATCGTCACCGCTGACGGCGTGTCACATCCTGTAGATGTGATCATTTACGCCACAGGGTTCCATGTCACAGACGGATTCGATCAACTCGCGCTCAAGGGCGCCCGGGGCGAAGACTTGCCGTCGCACTGGCACCGGACGGGCATCAACACCCACCTCGGCATCACCACCGAGGGCTTCCCGAACCTGTTCTTCCTGCTCGGGCCCAACACAGGTCTTGGACACAACTCTGTCGTATTCATGATCGAGCAGCAGATCAAGTACATCATGAAGGCCATCGACGCCGTCGACAGTCGCGGAGCGCAGCGTGTAGATGTGCGGCCCGAGGTTCAAGAACACTTCAACAAGAACATTCAGCACAAGCTCGCCAAGGGGGTATGGACCAACGGCGGGTGTACGAGCTGGTATCTGGACTCGCAGGGTGTCAACCGTACGGTGTGGCCCGGGTTCACCTGGCAGTACTGGCGAGCGACGAAGGACTTCAAGCCCGCCGAGTACGAGATCGCCTGACAACCCAGCCGTAGGTCATCGAGAAGTGAGTATTCAACAGTGAGTAGTTCGACAACAGATAACTATGCGAACCAGGTCGCAGTCGTCACGGGAGCCGCCTCAGGGATCGGCCGGTCCCTTGCGCTTCAACTTGCCGGACGCGGGGCCAGCCTTTCCTTGTCCGACGTCGACGAGGTGCATCTCGCGGAGACGGCGGCTATGTGCCGTACCGCGCATCGGGCGAAAGTCGAGACCGCCGTGTTGGACGTGGCAGATCGTGCTGCCTTCCAGGATTACGCCGAAAGCGTCCAGTCATCTTTCGGGTGCGTGAACATGGTGTTCAACAACGCCGGCGTCGCCCTCGGCGCCGACGTTGTTGACATGTCTTGGGAGGACTTTGACTGGCTGATGGGTATCAACTTCGGTGGTGTCGTCAATGGGACGAAGGCCTTCCTGCCTTATCTGATCGCCTCCGGTGATGGTCATCTGGTGAATACCTCCAGCGTCTTCGGTCTGGTCGGTATTCCCAGTCAAAGTGCTTACAACGCCGCCAAGTTCGGTGTGCGTGGCTTCACCGAAGCGCTTCGCCAAGAGATGAAGATCAGTCGGCATCCGGTCACAGTGACATGCGTTCACCCCGGCGGCGTCAAGACAAATATCGTCAATAACGCTCGGGGTGTATCCGATATGGGGGCAGATACCGCCACCATTGCCACAATGTTCAACAGCATCGCCAGGACCACTCCGGAGAAAGCGGCGTCCACCATCCTCAAGGGAATGGACAAGAAGAAGCCCCGAGTGCTGATCGGCGCAGACGCACGGGGCTTCGACTTTGTCGCACGCGTTGTGGGTCCGCGCTACCAGGACATCTCTGCGCCTATCACCCGCGCGGGCTACGCCTTCGCTCGCAAGCGGGGAATCATCAAATGACCGTCGAGCAGGAGAATCGGCCGGGCACCACCGCCCGCTCACGGACGCTGACCGTGTCGGAGGTCGTGCAAGAGACCAAGGACTCTGTGAGCATCGCCTTCGAGGTGCCTGACGAGATCGTCGACGATTTCAAACACCTTCCCGGGCAGTTCATCACGCTGAAGATCCCGTCTGACCAGACGGGCCACGTCGCACGATGTTATTCGCTGAGCAGTTCGCCTCATGTCGATGACTTCCGCCTCGAGATCGGGGTCAAGCGCACCGATGGGGGATATGCGTCGAACTGGTTGTGCGACAACGTCTTCGCCGGCATGGAGCTGACCGTCCTCACGCCGTCAGGGAAGTTTACCGCGAAGAGCCTCGACGTCGACATGCTTTTCTTCGCTGGCGGAAGCGGCATCACGCCGGTCCTGTCGCTGGTGAAGTCGGCACTGGTGTCGGGCGGTGGGGACGTCGTCCTGTTCTACGCGAACCGTGACGCCGACTCGATCATGTACGAGCGCCAGCTTCAGCAAATCAGCTCTGAGTTCGCCGAGCGGTTCACTTTGGTCGGCTGGCTTGAGTCCGAGAACGGGATCCCCACATCCGAGGCTGTCGAGAAAATTATCCGTGACCACAAAGGGGCGGAGATTTTCACCTGCGGCCCTGCCCCCTTCATGGACCTGGTGGAAAGGTCCGCCGCCGCGTGTGGAGTGGACCATTCGGGTGTGCATCGCGAGGTGTTCCAGTCCCTGGCGGGTGACCCGTTCGACACCGCCACACTGCGTCGACTCAGTGACGACGAGGGTGTGGCGACGGCCACGGTTTATCTCAACGGAGAGTGCATCACCACGGCATGGCCACGTAACACGCCGCTGCTCGACGTGCTTCTCTCGCAAGGACACAACGCCCCATACTCGTGTCGAGAGGGCGCATGCAGCGCGTGTGTCTGCAAACTCATCGAAGGCGATGTCGACATGGTGCAAAACAACATCCTCGTCGATGACGACATCGAGGACGGTGAGCGACTCGCGTGCCAGGCACTTCCGCTCACCGACGCTGTGACGGTGAGTTTCGATGACCTCTGACTCTTCGGGAGCCGGCCTACTGTCGCGGCGGTCGCGCGAGGTTCTCTCCACTGACGGCACGAGGCTGTTCGTCGAGGAGTACGGGCTGGGTGATGATGCGCCGCTGGTGGTGTTCAGCCACGGGTGGGCTTGCCAGGGTCGGTTCTGGAGACCTCAGATCGAACACTTCGCCAACACACACCGTGTGGTGGTATATGACCAACGAGGACATGGCTGGAGTGACCGGGGTCGCGCCCCCTTCTCTTCGTCGTTGCTCGGCGACGATCTCGAGGCGGTCTTGCGCGCGGTCGTCACGTCGGGTCGTAAGGCCTTGGTGTCCGGTCACAGTATGGGCGGGATGTCCATCATGGGTTGGGCTGCCGAGCACCCGGAGTCGGTGCCCCTCCTAGCCCGTGGTGCCGTCTTGGCGAGCACTGGACCCTCCCAGTTGGTTAGCCGATCGACGTTAATAAGGTCGCCACGTCGACTCCGCGCCACACTGGAGCGAGCCTTCGCAGCCGGGCTCGCCATCGCGGGACCGGAGATGCTTGACACTCGTTTCAACCGACGGTTGGTAAAATACGGGACGATGGGCCCGCACGCGTCGGCCGACGTTGTAGCGGAGTGTTCCGACATAGTGCTGCGTTGCCCCCCTGCGGTGCGGGGAATGTGGGGCAAGGTCCTGGCCTCCATTGACGTCAGCAAAGGAGTCGACTCACTTGCGGTTCCGACGACAGTGATCGTGGGCTCTGCCGACAAGTTGACACCCGAGGTTCATTCCATTGATCTCGCCGAACGCCTGCAGCAGCGCGGTCGGTTGCACGATTTCGTGGTGTTGCCGCAGATCGGTCACATGATCAACATGGAGGCACCGAACGATTTCAACGAAGCAGCGGCGCGATTGGACGCAGCCACGGTAGAAAGTTGACTCCTGAACCGTATCTATGACCGAATGCACATGAGCTGATGATCGCTTGGGGGAGGGACTTCCGGTATTGTTACTCCTAGAATGTCAGTCGTCCGCCGAGTTTCCTCCGCGCCATCTCAGGTGCAGCGCCGGGTGATGGATGCCCGTAGCACTCGTTGGGATGAACACCGAGTCGCGGTACGCGCACAGCCGGTCGACGCGGCCATCCGGATCATCGAACGCTATGGCGCAAGCGTCAGCATGGACGACATCGCTGCGGAGGCAGGCGTATCTAAGCCGAAGCTGTACCGCTACTTCGGCGACAAAGCGGGCTTGAACGGGGCGGTGGCGGCGAAGCTCGGGGCGTTGATGTGGGAGTCGGCGCAAGTCACAATTTTTGCCGAGCAAGAACATGCTTCGGTCGACGACATGGTTCGCTCGTCTATCCAGTCGTACGTCGCGCTCGTCGGGCAACATCCCGTGGTCGTCAGATTTCTCATGGCGAATCATTTGTTTGAGTACTCCGGATCGGGAAGCGGCGGAGTTGCGGAGCAATTGAGGTCGGTGATGGAGGTCATCGCCGGTCGGTTTACTGAATCTCTGCAGCGTATTCATGCAGATACCTCGATTATTCCCATGGCCGTGGCGTCCATTCTGGGTTCTGGTCTATCTGCGACGCAGTGGTGGACCGACGGCGGTCGTGAGCAAGGGGTGGACGACAAGTTCTTCGCCGCACACCTGTTGGAAACGACGTGGGGAATCATCGATGGCGCGGGCGCGACCATAGGCGTCGCCTTCTCACGTGGTCTGCCATTCAGTCATCCCGGGTTCGCGTCCCGCCGCTAAGTGGACTGACCATGTTTGGCAGCGAGCCATTCGCCGAACTTGTTTTGCCAGTGGCGGCGCGATTCGACCGATTCTTTGCGTTGCGGTCGGGTTGATCGTGCGTTCCGGTTGAGGGGTGTGTGTGCGTTGGTGGGCGGCGAGGAAGTCGTCAACGATGTGCGCGCAGTCGTGCCGGTCGATGTTTCGTAGCCCGGTTCTTCGTGCGAAATACCAGCGGTCCGAGAAGTTGGCACATTGCGAGTTCGATGTCGAAGTCGTCTAGTTCCTCGCGGGCATGAGAGCTTTGCAGAATGGCTTCAAATGGTTGGCGGTACTGGTCGATTACCCGCTGCTCAGCCGACAAGCTTCCCTCTTTGCCGCAGCGCCCCTGCATGTCACGACTCTCGGCGATGGCGCACGGCGGCGCGATCGCCGCGGCGTGGGACGACCTGCCGGGCTCACCTTGTGGTTGCTGCAACCCCGGCTGTCACCCGCCGCCTCACAGTCGAGTACCTGTTGCCGGTCCCGCTGCGCCGCCCGCACCGCATCAGCGGCCCGCCGCGCGGGAGAGCTGGCGCACTCGGGCGGTCTCGGTGGAGGGACATCGACAACCGATTCCCCTGCTCGAGCAGCCACAGCGACAGGATGGCCGAGGCCTTTGCTGTTCTCCACCGCCCATATGTTCAGGCAGCCTGCCGGCCCACTCGAGTTCACTGATCGAAGCGAACCTGGTGATGGTCCTGATCATGGCGTCGGTGTCGGTTCGTTGCTCGGCGTCGTTGTCCTGGTCGAACTACTCACATCAGTTCGATGAGCTGGTCGCGCAGCGACCCCGTCGAGTGTGCCGGCGGGATGCGTCCATGGTGTATTTGTCACTAGCGTTCTCTTTTGAGAGATATATCAAAGTTCCACCGCAACAAAACGTGTTCCCCGTGTAACGCCGTTCTCTACAACAACTTCGTCTTACATAATGGGCTCCTGATCTTATTTCCACGAGACGACGGTTAGTGGTCTGCAGTCGCCAACGAGCTGGACGCAAGTTCCAAAGCCTCGACAAGATCAGTCTCCTCCTTTGGCAGTCGACCGGCGGCCTCGGCCACCGCATCTAGGCGAGCTCGCACATCAGCACCGCGCTGGATCCCGGCGCGCGCGGTCTCGGTCCAGGCCCGCGCACAGCAGTCGGCGGCTTGCGCCAGGTCTGCTGTGGCGAGGTCGCCAGTCAGTCTTGCGACCTCAGCGCACCCCTCGGCGAGTAAGCGTCGGAACAACCCGCCGCCGGTGCCTGCCTTCTCGATGAACGCGCCGAGGCCGAACAGTAAGATTTCAAGTTCGTCATCTGGAAGGTCGGCCCAGGCGTGGACGTCGGCGGCCAGCGCTGCCGCAGCGGCCAAGCCCTCGGCACCGCTGGCTGCGGTGAGATCGGCGATGCTTGCCCCCGATGCCTGACGCAAGTTGTCAGCAGACTGCCGAAACGCTGCCGCTGCAGTGTCGCCGATAGTGGGGAGCTCGCTCGGCCAGGTAATGCGATACGTGCAGTGGCGCGTCGGCTGTGGGAACGACGTCGAAGACCTGGCCCGAGCCAGCGAGTGGAAGGGGACCGCCTGCACCTCGGCCCGGTCGTTGTCTACGACGAACGCTACGCCCGCGTCCTCGTCGTAGCCGATTACGACGATGTCGTGGCGGCTCATCTGCATCTGGACCCTCAGATACGGTAGCTCGGCGATGTCGCCCCACACCAGGCTTGGTCGACCGGAGTCGATTTCGTCGCGTACCCACGACCATCCCTCCTCTGGATCATCGGTGGTGAGGACCTGGACCTGCCCGCCGAGCCGGCGGGGTAGGTCGACTTCGAAGTCGGCACCTCGTCCCACCAGATACAGCGGTGGAACGAGGGCATTCGATCGAAGATAGGACAACCCCAAGGCGCCCCCGAGGGTAAATACGAGCCCTTCGCTGGGCGGTCCGTCCCACCCGAGATCGTGCCAGTGCAGCAGATCTCGCATCGCGCCTGAACCACAGTGGCCCCCGATCTGATGGGGGTAACCCTGGATGTAGGTCTTGCGGAGCATATGCCGTCCTTTCCGAGTCGCGGGGCGTTGGTGTCGAAGACCAGTCAATTGCCAGGATGCGTTCCAGGTTGGGGCATGCATAGCCCATGGGTCGATGTCGAGCTCGGCGGGAAAGGCCGATTCGCGAGCCAGGCTATCGAAGCCGCGACTTTTCGTCAGTGGACGCGCCGAATGAGGTTTGGACCTGTTCGTCCTTTCGAATTGCGTATCGCTCGCCGACTCACATCGATCGCCCTCAAGGCAGAGTCGCCTCACACTGCACCGGCGGGTGACAGTTCGGCGCGGCCGATGGGGAGCTGCTGGGTGATGACCCGCTTACTGAACATGAAATCGCGGGGACGATTGATGCAGTCCGCCGCAATCAGCTCCGCACTGCGTAGGTAGTAGCAGGTGAAGTCGCAGTCACGGGTCGGGTTTCCACTGAGGACGACTTCGTCGTATCCAGTGTTGAGCCCGGCGATCTGGAGCTTGAGATCGTATTGATCCGACCAGAACCAGGGGAGCGCCTTTATCTCCTTAGGCTTTCCGCAGATGGTCGCGGCAGCGACCTTGGCCCACTCGGCGGCGCTCGGCACGGACTCCAGGCGAATGCGACGTCCGTAGCGGGCCATGTCGTGGCTGGCGCAATCCCCGGCGGCCACGACGTCGGGATCACTGGTCCAAGCGTGGCCGTCGATGACGACGCCATGTCAACGGCAAGGTCTGCGGCGGCGAGGTCGAAGGTCTGCGGCGGCGGCGAGGTCGACGTTGGGCTCCACGCCGATTCCGATAATGAGGAGGAACGCATTCGAGATGCACGCCGCCTGAGAATGCAGCCACGTCGAACGATGGCTGTAGACAACGCCAGGGTCGTGACACTCGAGCACCAGCTCGCTAATCCGACAGGCCATCAGGCGCTTCCTACCCTTCTACTGGAACTCAACCGACCAGCCTCAGGAGCAGACTCCCAGCAAGTGAATCGGTCGGAATCGTATCGAGCGAGACTGCGCGGTAGCGAGCGCTTTTCGCTATACCAGCGGGTTGTCAAGCTACCACTTGACATAAGATATCTTATCGGCGTTATTACCTATCGAGTTCGAAAACAGATGAATACTCGATGTGAACGGTCACCGATGTCCGATCCGGAACTAGCTGACAGTAATCCAGGAAAACGTGGCAGCTGTCCGACAGTAGCCCAGAATCCGGAAAGACATGAGAGTCCGCCACCGCTGACGGTCTGCCGAGTTGTCGGTGACCCGCTCATCGCTTGTTGGCGGGGCGCGCGCCTCGACTGTCGCCGCGTCTGGGCCGGCATCTCCGGCGCCGGAATGCTGCAAGGAATCTTCCAGTCCTGCGACTTATTTACGTCACTGTGACGGTAGTCAAGACTCGCGCCATCGAGCGTCCCCGCCGGTCCAGGGTCTTCTCCGCCCAAATATCATGAATAATGTCGATTATCCATATATTGTCTGGCAGGGTTGTTCACATGCCTGACGCCCACTCTGCCGAGTCACCGCACGACTACCCCGGCTGGTTCGAGCAGTTCATCGACGACCGCCAGATCCGCAAGCTCTCTCCTCATTCGCTCAAAGCCTATAGGCAAGACTTCGCGGCCATCGCGGCCCTGATCGCTGGGCATGCTGAAGAGTTGGCGATCGATGACATCACCAAGTCGTCCGTAAGAACTGCATTCGCGATGTATGCGCGGGACCATTCGCCAGCCTCGATTCGCCGGTGTTGGTCCACCTGGAATGTCCTGTGTACGTTCCTATTCACTGCTGAATTGCTGGAGTCCAACCCGATGGCACTAGTCGGTCGTCCGAAGCTGCCCAAGACTCTCCCAAAGGCCTTGCCTGAGTCGGCAGTCGAGTCCCTGCTTGGCGCGATAGTCGATCCGGGTATCCAGCGCCGCGTTACCGACTGGCCCGAACGTGACCTGGCGATTGTGCTCACCGGGCTACTGGCCGGGCTGCGCGCTGAGGAACTCCGCGGGTCCGATGTCGGTGACATTCGCACCAACACCGACGGCTCGGGCGTGATCTATGTGCGTGGCAAAGGTGGCAAGCACCGCCATGTGCCAGTCGAGAGCAGCTATCTCGATGCTGTCCGGGTATACCTCCAGACGCGTGCACTGCGTATTCCTCTGCAGCACAAGAAGGTCAACTCCGACCCACTCAGATGGTGGGCAGCTTCCGCTCCGCTATTTGTAGGCCGTGACGGTAAACGCATTAGTCGCGGCACATTGCAGTCGCGGATAGCTCGCGCATTCAAGCTTGCCGGCCCTGATGCGCAACCGATCGCCGGTGCACTGGTGCACGGCCTGCGGCACACTTTCGCCACGGAACTGGCGAACGCCGACGTCAACATCTATACCCTCATGAAGCTCTTGGGTCACGAGTCCATGACGACCTCACAGCGCTACGTCGCCGCGGCAGGTGCCGAATCACGTTCGGCAGCAGCAACAAACCCGCTGTACCGATTCGCTGAGCATGCCGCGGATCGATCAAGTCCTCGATGACGGTGGACCTCACTTGCACCAATACTCGGGAAGGTCTAGGACTTTCGGCACGTCCTGGTCGATCGAGTCGACGCGTTCCAGTGCGCCCACAGCGCTGACCGACAAATACGACAGCGACCGAATGGGATTCAGTGGCCGGTTGGCCCACGGATTGATCCACAGTCGCGGGAGATCAGCATTTGGCCGGTAAGCCTTCAGAGAATGATCAGCGAATAGCACAGCGGAAACGGCCTTCCCAGATCGTGGCGACGTCGGTTTCCAGTAGCCGTTCGGAAAGCGATACGAACGTACGGAGTTCGGGTCGTGGGCCATGTAGGAGACGCCTCGGGAGCCAAAGAGCGCGTCCGTGATGGTGCTGTCGTCGGCCCACGAGGACCATCCGAGGAGCGCGATCACTAGCGGTTGATCAGGACGTCTGCCGTAGCGAGTCCCCTTCTTACGCAGTGCTGCGCGGACCGCTTCGGTCTCGTCTCGGTCAGGTGTTTGGATCGAACTTGACCCAACCCGTCGCCCGCAGTTGCCACGGGCCGTGGGCCTGACCGGCCATGCACTGAGAACGACGCTTGAGTCAGCGAACTCGAACGAATGTTCAGGAACTCGCCGCGAGTTTGTGTCCATGGTCAAGAGAACGTCGGCGTTGAGTCCAGAGAGCCATTCCTCGACGGGACGGGTGATTGCGCGCTTCTTCGGGCGGCGACTGCCGACGTGCAGCTCGTCGAGCGAGAGGAGGAAATCAGTATTGTCAACGGTATTGAGACACTCGTGAATCCAGCTGCTGACGTCGTCGCGTGCGGAGTCGAGGAGTGCCATGCACTCAAGGTGGAAGGCTTGGTCACCGTCGCAAACGAGAAAGTCTGGATGATTGGGGGTGCCAGAAACGTCGGGGTGCACCTCGACGTGATAGCCCAAGCGGCGCAACAGCGTGTACATGTAAAGCTCCCACCAGGCCCCCACGTGCTGGGCGGCATCAGGATCCTGAAATCGCTTGGCGAGGTCCGTGCGGGGCTTTGGGAACTCGCGAAACCACCGATCTATCAGGGTTCGTGTGTTGGTCCAGAGCGGACCTGCTGCGCGATTCAGATGCTCGTAACTGCTTTCCGTTTCGCGACCGGGCCTATCGTCGAGCGTGACTCCTGAGAATAGGCTTTCCGGTTCTGCCGGCTCGTCAATCAATTGAAGCCCGGTCCGAGGGGTACCTTTCCAGCAGCCATCGCAGGTGGGTCTGCAACTTGACGATCTGGCGAGCCTTGGCCTTGCTGACGGAAGAATCCGCAAGCAACTGGTCGACCTGCGCCAGTTCATCGAGCAATTTACGTCTTTGAGTTCCGAATGCGACACGACACTTTGCGCTGCAGAACAGGGGCTTCTGCCCACCGGTGTCCGGGTTGAAGGTGCACGACTCCTGGCATTCAGGATTCATGCATCGAGCTCGGGTCGTGTGCGGTGTGAGTCCGGACAGTTCGTCCAGATCGTAAGCAGCACTCATTGAAGGGTCTCCCAACCAGTCGACGCCACAACTGAAGGGCTACCGCTACCGCGCGTGTCCGCGAGCCTCGTCCGTGGCTCGGTTCTCCGTGCGGAATTCGGTGTGTGTGGTAGCCCATAGACTACCGCCACCAGCTCAAGTAGCTGCTGATCGACAAGGAGGAGGCACGACGCGCAAGCACTTGATCTCGGCACCACTGGACACCACCTGCAGTTTGAAGGTAATCTTCGGGCACGAAGCGCAAGCAGGTTGAGATAGCCTGTTAAGGCTGGTGTCGTCGCGCCAACGGCGACACCAGCCGCGATGACCCCTACCTAGACCGTGGAGGTATCGCTATGCGTAAGCATAGTTGTGCGCGTCAGTCGACGCCACGCCCGCTCAACCTGCACCCTCCAACGCTGCGTCCCGATCCGTCGGTACGGCGTGCGAGTGACCGATTTGATCAGGTCGACGGCCGCTGATGGCAAAGACTCCGTCAAAGCTGCCGACCAACGAGGCATCTTACGATCTGCTGCAGTATCGAGACAGATATACTGGCCGGCTCCAAAGGTGTCGAATCGAGGTGAATGAGGTCCGCGACATTCCCTTCGAGGAGTTCGAGCCTGTTCGCAAATTCCCAGCGTACAAGGGTAAGCGGGCGCACGAGGGAAGCTTCTGGTTTGCGAGCTCGGGTCGACATGTTCGCTTCGAGTCGTACTTCGAGATGATCGCTTTGACGCTGCTCGACTTCACCCACCAGATCGAGAAAGTCAGCTCGAACCCCTTCTGGTTGCTATGGCCGAAAGGGTCCAAACCTGCCCGGCACGCTCCCGACTTCTTTGCTCGACTAGCAGACGGGTCGGTGCTAGTTGTTGACGTGCATCCCCGCAAGTACCTCACAGAACGCATCCAGACGCAGCACTCACGAACTCGCGCTGTGTGCAACTCCGTCGGGTGGACCTACCACGAGTTCACCGAAATCCACGATGCCGTGCAGCACAACATTGCGTTGGTTGCGGCGTACAGCCATAGACGGTTCGCACCCGAGCCGATGGTCCGGGAGACGATCCTCTCTAGGGCACTCCCACCCGAGATCGGCGGCGCACCGCTCGCGTCAATTCTGGCCGCAGTTGGACACGAGTGTGGATTGGACCACATCAGCGCGTTGACCGCATTCCACCACCTCGCATGGCAGCGGGACGTGCACTTCGATCTCGCCGTGCCACTGACGATCGATAGCACGGTTTGGCGTTGATAGACGTCAAGGTCGGCGACGAGATCGGCCTTCGCGGGGATCGTTGGCTGGTGACCTCGTGCGACGGTGTCTCGATTGTCTTGCAGTGCAGTTCTGATGCGACCACGATTGAGCTTGCTACGTCAGAGTTGCTGGCAGATGAATCGCTCATCGCGGCGCGCGCCAATCGGAGCCTTGCCGATGTTCGAATCTTGAATCAGCTCTCCCCTGAACGCCGACGAGACGCCGAGTTCTGGTACGAGCAAATGCATCTGGTCAAGTACGGTTTGACATCGGCCGAGCGCGCTCGATTCGGCGATATCGCGGTGGAAGGCACTGTCGCAGAACGACTAGCGATGCGTCGTGATGACCTGCGCGGCAGAGGGATTGCGGTGTCGATGTCGTCCATGTGGCGGCGATACGGACGCTTCCGCAAGCTTGGGATTGTGGGATGCGCCGATCACCGCGGCTTGCCGGGACATACTCGCGGATCGGGCGTGGACGCGCGTGTCTACGCTTGTCTCGCGAAGCACATGCGACGGTTCGAGAAGAAGTCGACACCGTCGAAGAAGCAAGTAATCGAGTATGCGACCGAGGAACTGGAAGAAGTCGGCGTTACCGTTCCTAAGCGATCGCGAATGTACGAGCTTCTCAAGGAACTTGACCGGGGCGAGCACACTTTTGGCGAGGCATCAACTCGCCGAAGTCTCGCCAACAGCCCTGATCGAGCGTTCGGCAAGATTCGGCAGCTCTACCCCGGGCAAGAGTTGCAACTCGACTCGACTCCGCTCGATGCGCTTGTCCTGACACCAGATGGCCGCACGGAGAGGGCCGACCTGGCGCTGGCCATAGACGTGGCCACCAGAACGATCGCGTCCGCCATCCTTCGGCCCAAGGCAGCATCGAGTGTCGACGCCACTGAGCTGCTGACCAAAGCCATGCGACCAATGCAGATGCATCCCGAGTGGGAAGATGCGATGTCGTGGGCACGTTCCATCCTCCCCCACGACATGCTCCCCGCCGACGTGCTCGCCGAACATGCGGCTGCGCGCCCGATCATCGACATCCGCGGCGTGTTCGTCGACAGGGGGCGAATCTATGTTTCCGAGCACTTTGTTCGGGTTCTGGAGATGCAGGGGATGAACCATCGCATCGCGTCGCCGCGAGATCCCACCAACAAACCCATCGTCGAACGGACACTGAGGACGATCGGCGAAGACTTCGTGCGGTGGATGACAGGCTACAAGGGTCGCGCGATCGTGCACCGCGGGAGTCATCCTGAGGCTGAGCCGCTTTGGCCGCTGACATTGATCCAGCCTCTGCTCGATGAGTGGGTGGTTTCTGTGTACCAGCCTCGATCGCACTCGGGACTCAGCCTAGACGTGGCGCCGGCGATGCCAGTCGCCCCCAACGAGATGTATTCCGGTCTAACGGAATTCATTCCAGGTCGGGTGCGGGCACTTACACGTGATGAGTGGATCTCGCTTCAACCGTGCGACTGGCGAAGGATCAATCGGTACGGCATCAACTTTGAACGTCTGATCTATGACAACGACGGCGCTAGATTTCATGAACTGCGCCGGTCGAAGTCACCCAACCGCCAGCACGACGGCAGATGGGAGATCCGATACGACCCCGGCAACATGATGCGGATATGGCTGCGCGACGAAGAACGTCAGGAGTGGATTGAATGCAAATGGATACGTGCGAAAGACGCTCCGACCCCGTTCGCGCTCGATGTGCTGCGACATGTCGTGAAGCTCATCGGTGACAAACGGCATGAGATCGACGCTCAGGTATTGCGCAAGCTCGTCGACATACACAAACGGCTTGGCGCCGGTCCCCCGACCAATCCAACCCCTCAGGACAAAGACCTCAAGCCGGCTCTGGAGGCTGCTGCTCGGGGACAAACCCGCGCCGCCTTGCGTGCCGTCGATGCTCCGGCGCCGGAGGGAGCGAGCGAGCCTAGCGAGCGCCAGCCCCGCAACAGTGCCGACGTGCCTCCAGTTCAACCACTGTCCGCGGTCCGTACAACCGATAAGTGGTGAAGCATGGCAGTCCCATCGAACAATAAAGAGTGGCGAGACTTCTGCGATTTCGATCCGACTCCGGACGACAAGCGTCCGAGTCTCACGCTCGATGAGATCCAAGGCTTGAGCGATTCGGAGCGGGAGACTTATAACAATCGCCGCATCGCCTACATCTACGAGGAGCGCACGTTTCCGACGCGGGATCTCGTGACCATCGAGAAGACCGCCCGTCGCTTGTTGCGGGCCGCGCAGTCCCCGAGTTCGGTGGCACGGCGCGGGATGAGCGTCTCGGGGCCAGTCCGGACTGGGAAGTCGACGGCTGTGATGAATGCGGGGAAGAGACTCGATACCCGGTTGCGTATCGCGAACAATCGCGTCGGCGACCCCTCGTATGTCCCAGTTGTCTACATATCCATCACGCCCGCAACAACTCCGAACAAGCTCTGGGCAGTGTTCGCGGAGTTCATCGGAGTACGGCAACTCCGCGGGCGCAACTCTGACGGACGCATGTTCGACCTCATTGCACTGCTGCGTGATCTTGGCGTGCGATTCGTCATCATCGACGACGTGCAGCGGTTGAACACAGATCGCGTCGCAGGCGCCGAAGTGGCCGACAGCGTCAAGACATTCGCGGAATTCCTCGATGCCACAATGATTTACGCGGGAGTCTCCCTCAAGAGCGCACCACTCTTTACTGGCGAAGCTGGCAAACAGTGGCGGGCGCGCACGGTTCCGATCGACATGCATCCCTTCACACGGCGCACGGACGACGCCGTTCGGGAGTGGCGGGAGCTGATCGCCTCTTTCGAGCGCTATCTTCCGCTCCCCCTTCACATACCGGGCTCGTTGGTCGATGAGTTCGACTACCTGTTCAATCGGACCGGCGGATCGATCGCCTCGTTGCACGACCTAATCTGTGACACAGCGGCCGAAGCGATCGACTCTGGCGAGGAAAAGGTCACTGTTGACCTCCTCGAGACGATCGCAGTTGATGCCTACGCCAAGGATCAGAACGGGGCAGACTCGGCGTGACCGCACACGACGCCTCCAAGCTGGCACCACTCCCCTTCCGCGTCCGGCCACTGCAAAGTGAGACCACCAAGTCGTTCCGAGAGCGGATCGCCACGCGCAACCACATCTCGGCTTCGGCATGGCCGTTGAATTCTCGCGGGTCCGAGCTGAAATTCGTCCTCGCGCGCCTTGCTTTGATCAGCCCAGTGGCACTGGTTACCGCGCTACCCGAGCTTCGAAGTGCGTTAGACATCGCTGAGTATCCGCATCTCGCAGGTATGGTCGCGGCGAGCGCGCCGATCAGACCGGCATGCCAACTTTGCGTCGCGGCAAGGGACGCTCAGGCCGTCGGCGCGACCGTCTTCGCGAGCCACGAACAGGTGATCTGCTACCGGCACAGCCGGTGGACCGGAGGCGGGACGCTGCGTTGTTCAGCCAACGACCAGTTCTCGGTCTCATCGGTGCCCGCGGTGCCTTCCGCCAACGTTCGTCACCGTCGACTCATCGTCCGATTCGGACGCGGCGCTGTCCACACGATCTTTCACGACGCTGTCTCTGCCATGCTCTACTGGCACGACTGGTCGGTGTTCGCCCGCGATCCCGGCATCTCCCATCGGCGTCGAGCTCTCGGCTTACCGCCTGACATCCATGGCCACAATCCACGGGACATCGCCGCGTGGTACCCGAACGCTGTCGCCATGACTGAGCTGGTGCTGCGTCAGATCCTTGCGATCAGAGCTACGAGCGCCCCCGATCCCGATCTACTGGCCGCTGGGCTTGAGGAGTTCGAGGACAGCGTCATCGATGGGCTACGTCCGTCTGGGGCGAACAATCCATTTATCGCAGCCCGGAGACAAACAAGCTTTCCTGCCGTCGGGGAGATCGAGAACACCGACACCACTGAAGCAGCGCAACAAGCGGACGATGGCGTCCATACCCTGCCCCGATAGGCGCCCGCGCGGCGGAAAAGGTGTTCGACGAGGTCGTCGAGCACGATGGGCGACTCTCGACGCGCCGATGGGATTGGCGGTTGACCCGGGAGCACACCGCATTCGTAGAGGTGCTGTGCACGACATTGACTCACATCATCTGAGTAGTAGCCAGGAGTCCACCGATACCAGCGAGTCGATGCATCTGAGCCGCTACTATTCCGGATAATCTCGTCTAAACCCGACTAGAACAGCTAACAATCGGAGGTGGCAGCCCACGATGCCTGAACCATGGTTGTCGGCGGACGCGATCGCAACTCACTTGGGCGTCACGAAGGACACGGTCTACTCGTGGATCTCCGAGAAGGGTATGCCGGCGCACAAGGTCGGCCGTCTGTGGAAGTTTCAGGCAACCGAAGTCGACGACTGGGTCCGGGGTGGCGGCGCTGCCGTGTCCGACGAGGCGGGCTAGCTAGCGCCGAGGCCGCGGGTCGAACGGATCTGTCGGATCCCCGCGATACCCTGACCAACTCTCGTCCGAGCCACAAGGAGGTGCACATGCCCACGGGGACGTCCCGCTACGCGCTGTCGTTCACCACTGGTGCGCTCCTCGTGCAGGAAGCAATGATCGCGGCTCCCCTCTATCTTCGTGAGCACGATTGGGCGAAAGTTCGCCAGGTCATCGAGGACGACAACCTCCTTCAGTCGCGCACGCGCTCATCGGGCTTTCGGCGTGCTCGTGAAGTGGCGCAACGCCTGTCGGTACTTAACGACTCCGAGATCGAGTTGCTGGTCGATGCCACCGCGACTGAGCGTGGCTACCTCATGTGGGCCGCAGCGTGCCGCCGCTACGACCTGATCGGCGAGTTCGCCGAGGAAGTCCTCCGTGAGCGCTTCCTTCTGCTCGCCCCCACCCTCGGATACGACGAGTTCGACAGCTTCATCCGGACCAAAGCGCTCTGGCACGAGGAAATCGCCGAACTGAAGGACTCTACCTTGCGCAAACTCCGCGCCACCCTTTTCCGCATGCTCGTCGAGGCCGGCCTGCTATCCGAGGACGGCCACATCGTCCCCGCCATCCTCACGGCTCGGTTGGCAGACGTCCTCGCCAACGACATCCGCTACTTCCCGACCGGAGACGTCGCATGACCAAGCCCGTCGACCTCAACAAGCAGGAAGAGCACCTCTTCGCCGTCCTCAGCGGCAAGCGCTTTCTGCAGATGGAGGGCCTGAGCAACGAAGTTCCGTTCTTCATCTACCCCTACCCGCCCGAGGTGGCTCTGGATGTCGCCCAGGTGAAGAAGCGGCTGAAAAACAAGCTCAGCCAGAGCGGGATCACGGTCCGCGAAGTCAATCTCTACGACCTGTCGGTGGAGATCCTCAAGGAACGCGGCGTGTGGGAGCGCGTTCTGGCGGCTGAGCCGGACATGGACAAGGACGACTTCCGAGAGATGCTCCAAGGCATGCTCGACCCTCAGTTGCACATCGCTCCGGCAGTCCGCGCCAAGATCGTGGACGGAGACTTCGACATCCTGTTCCTCACCGGCATCGGTGAAGTCTTCCCCTACATCCGTTCCCACAACGTGCTCAACAATCTGCAGAGCGTTGTGACCGGAAAACCCATGCTCATGTTCTTCCCCGGCCGATACGAGCAGTCCGACACCCTCGGCTCCTCGCTCGTGTTGTTCGGCCAGCTGAAGGATGACCAGTACTACCGAGCCAAAGACATTTTGGAACAGGAAGCGTGACCTGATGCTGCTCAACGAGATCTTCGCCAAGGACGTCCAACGCCCGATCGAGGGCGTTATCAAAGCCGACGACGCCGCCCACCTCGGTACCGAAGTCGAGGAGTACGTCCTCACGAACGAGGCCGCCAAGGGTGTCGAGCAGCTGCTGGAGGCCTACACCAACTACACCAACGCCAACGGAGTGTGGATCTCGGGCTTCTTCGGCTCCGGTAAATCGCACCTGCTCAAGATGCTCGCCCACCTGCTCGGTGACGTCGACGGCCAGGAATTCGACCGCACCCAGGTCGCCGAAAGTTTTCGTTCCAAGGCCACCGACTCGTTCCTGCCCGCCTTGCTGACGAAGGCCGACCGCATTCCTGCCAAGAGCCTTCTGTTCAACATCGACCAGAAGGCCACCCTCATCTCCAAAGACCAGACCGACGCCTTACTCAAGGTGTTCGTGAAGGTGTTCGACGAAAGCCGGGGCTACTACGGCAACCACGGGCATGTCGCCCGCTTTGAACGCGACCTCGACAGCCGCGGCCAGTACGACGCCTTCAAGGAAGCCTATGAGCGGATCGCCGGTATCCCCTGGACGCAGGGACGTGAACAGAGCGCACTGGAATCGGTCAGCATCGACCGCGCCTTCGCCGAGGTCAATGGTGAGTCTGCCAGCGGGATCATCAAGCAATACCAGGCTTCCTACGGGGTCTCGATTGATGACTTCGCCGACGAGGTGAAGCGGTGGCTCGACACGCAGCCCAAGGGCTTTCGGCTCAACTTCTATGTGGACGAAGTCGGCCAATTCATTGGCACCAACACCAACTTGATGCTCGACCTCCAGACAATCGCGGAGACTCTGAACACCAAATGCGCCGGGAACGCTTGGGTGATGGTCACCTCTCAGGAGGACATGGACAAAGTCGTCGGCGACCGCACCAAGAGCCAGGGCAACGACTTCTCCAAGATCAAGGACAGGTTCAAAACCCGGGTGAAGCTCACCAGCGCCGACGTCGAAGAAGTGATCCGCAAGCGCCTCTTGGAGAAGAACCACGCCGGCACCACTGAACTTCACAAGATCTACACGCACGAGCACGCGAACTTCAAGACCCTCTTCGACTTCGTTGACGGCGCAAAGACTTACCGCAACTACACCGACGAGGAACACTTCGTCGGCACCTACCCGTTCGTCAGCTACCAGTTCCCACTGTTCCAGGAAGCGATCGAAGGCATCTCAGAACACAACGCGTTCGAGGGCCGCCACAGCTCGGTCGGGGAACGGTCGATGCTCGGGGTCGTACAGCAGGTCGCCAAAGACATCGGAAACGTCGAGACCGGAATGCTCGCGACGTTTGACCACATGTTCGCCGGCATTCGTTCCTCACTGAAGACCGCTGCGCAGAAGCAGATCCTCACCGCAGAACGCAACCTCGACAACGAACTCGCTGTCCGGCTCCTCAAGGCGCTCTTCCTCGTCAAGTACGTCGATGGATTTCAGGCGACTCCCCGGAACCTGACAGTGCTGGTCTATGACCGGTTCGGCCTTGATCTGCCCGCCCTCGCCAACGACGTCAAAGAAGCACTCGCGGAATTGGAGCGACAAACCTATATCCAACGCAACGGCAACGCATTCGAATACCTCACCAACGAAGAGCAAGTCATCGAGGAGGAGATCAAGAACGTCGACATCGACGCCTCCGAAGTCAGCGCCAAGCTCTTCAAGATCCTCTCCGGTGACGTCCTGAAGACCAACAAGATTCGTTACGCCAAGAACGGCCAAGACTTTGCGTTCGGCTTCAAGCTCGACGATCAGGTCCACGGGCAACAGAAAGAACTCTCGGTCCACTTCATCACGCCGGACTACCCGCACAGCCTTGACGAAATTCGGATGCACAGCGCCGGCAAGGACGAACTGCGGGTCATCCTCCACCCCGACGAACGCGTACTCTCCGACCTTCGTCTCCTGCTCAAGACCGACAAGTACACCAAACGCAAGCGAACCACGTCGCTGTCGGCGATCGAGGAACAGATCCTCCAGGCAAAAGCCGCCCTGAACCGCGAACGGGAGAAAGAACTCGTCCAACGGGTCCAGAGTGCTGTAGGCAAGTCGACGCTCATCATCAACGCTGCCGACGTACCCGCGGCATCGACTGATGCGCTCACTCGAGTGTCAGAGGGATTCCAAGAACTCGTCAGCCGCACCTACACCCAGCTCAAGTTGCTCGGCGGAGTCATGTACTCAGAGCAGCAGATCGCGGGCGCAGCAGATCCCGAGCGCGGCCTATTTAGCGCCCAGGAGTGGACTAAGCTCGCCCAACCCGCCGACGAGGTTCTCTCGACAATCATCCGCAAGGACGGGCAGGGCGAACAAGTCACGATGAAGACGACCGTAGATACCTTTCAATCCAAGCCCTACGGCTGGGATCTCGCCTCCATCGAGGTCGTCGTCGCGTCATTGATCGGCAACTCCAAGATCACGACGACGCTAGACGGCAATGTGCTCAAGCGCAGCGAAGTGGCAAGCACGCTGCGTAACACCCAGAAGCACTCGCACGAAATCCTCGCCCCGCAAAAGACGTACGACGAACGCAAGGTCGCGAGCTTCCGCAGGTTCTGCAAGGACTTTTTCGACGAAGGCAGCACACCCAACGATCCGCTCGAGCTCGCACGCTTCGGCTCGGATAGGCTCACCGCCAAGCTCACCGAGTTGAAGGCGATCGCGAGCGGTTCATCCTCATACCCGTTCATCGCACAGCTCACGGGGCCGATCGGACTGCTGGAACAGTCCGTAGGCAAATCCGACGATTGGTATCTGAGCGACTTCACCCTCGGCGACGAACTCCTCGACGCCAAAGACAGCGTGATCGCCCCAATCCAGTCCTTCCTGAACGGATTCCAGCGTTCGATCTACGACGACGCCTCAGCGCTACTGTCAACCAACACCAGCAACCTCGGCTACCTCCCGGTAGGAAGCGACGATCCGGTCAAGACCACGCTCGCAGACCCGAATGCTCTCCGTGGCAACAGGATGACGCAACTCAAACAAGCTGCCGAGCACCTAAGAAGCCAAATTGACCAGATCGTCGCCTCGAAACGGGCAGAGGTCAGTACCGCGATCACAGCGCGCAAAGACGAATTGCACGCTAGCCACTACTACGAAAATGCCACGTCAGAAGCGCAACAGCGCGTCGATCAGCGGATCGCTCAGACACTCGACCGAGTCGCATCCGAGAGCCAGATCGCTCTCATCCTCCAGATCGGGTCGACCTTCGAGTCCAACGACTACCCTGCCCTGCTCGACGACCTCGCAGCAACACAAAACGGCGGAAGTGGCGGGCAGCGACCCAAGCAGACCGTATCCGTGAAAACGATCCCAGTACCTTGCGCCATCGCCGTCATCGAAACCGAAGACCAAATTGGTGACTACCTTGCCGCGCTACGCAGCGCGCTCGTGAATGCCTTGAACGATGGAAAGCGAATCGCGCTCTGATGGAAACTGCACCGCTGAAATCATTTGCGACATGGGCGCGTACGGCGCTAATTCGCGAAGTGAACGCACGCATCGCCGCTGTGCTCGCGCCCGGCTCATCTGAACGAGTGGAGCAGGCCAGAGCTGTTTCCGCCTTGGAGAAGGCAGTCACTGGCGCTGGGGGTGGAGACAAAGGTCGAGCCGCGGTAGCGGACAAGGTCGCCTACACTTGGTTCAACCGAATTATTGCGCTGCGTTTCATGGATGCCAACGGATACACCGGCATCGGCGTGGTTTCGCCACCTGCAGGGGTCGACGTAGGCCAACCTGAAATACTCGCCGAGGCCAAACGCGGTGTGTTCGACGCAGACACCGTGAGCCAGAAGACCCGCACCAGAGTGTCGGCTCTCCTCGACGGAACCCAACCCAGCGATGATCCGCAGGGCGAGGCATATGCGCTGCTTCTTGCCAGCCAATGCCGGTTCTGGAATGGCGCGATGCCCTCCATGTTTGAACGCGAGGGTGATTACACCGAGCTGCTCATCCCTTCTAACCTGCTCGCGGACGACTCGGTGCTCAATCGCTGCGTCAAGGTACTCACTGAGGGAGTCTGCAAAGACGTCGAGGTCATCGGGTGGCTATACCAGTTCTACATCTCGGAACGCAAAGACGAGGTCTTCACCGGATTCAAGAAGGGCAAGAAGGCTGGTGCCGACGAGATCCCAGCCGCCACTCAGCTTTTCACCCCTCACTGGATCGTCCGCTACCTTGTCGAGAACTCACTCGGTCGCCTCTGGATGCTCAACCACCCATCCTCAAGTCTGATCAACCGGATGGACTACTACATAACCCCGATCGACTACGAAACCGACTTCCTCGAAATCAGCAAACCCGAAGAGATCAAGATCATCGACCCCGCCTGCGGGTCCGGCCACATGCTCACTTACGCCTTCGACTTGCTGTATGCGATCTACGAGGAAGAGGGCTACAGCCCAGCCGAGATACCAGGACTGATTCTCACCAACAATCTCTATGGCACCGAGATTGACCCTCGTGCGGGTGCGCTTGCCGCATTCGCGCTCACGATGAAGGCCCGGGCGAAACAACGCACGTTTTTCACCGCGCAGATCGAGCCCGACATCTGTGTTCTAGAGCCGATCTCGTTCAGTTCTCATGAGCTCGAGTTCCTTGTCACTAAGGGCGGCGACCGCGACAACGAGGAATCCTTCTGGAATCAGTTTACGGAATCAGATACCTTCGGCTCATTGATTCATCCTGACTCCGAATTGACCGCCAAGCTCTCCGGCACTTTGAAAACACTCAACGACGGCGGCGACATGTTCAAGGCCAACATCATCGGGCGTGCATGCCGAGTTGTCCTTCAGGCAGAGATGCTACTTCCGCGGTACACGGTAGCCGTTACAAATCCGCCCTACATGGGGAGCGGCAATATGAACAACCGCTTGGCAAGCTACGTAGAGAGATCGTTTAGGCCCGGCAAGGGTGATCTGATGACCGCGTTCATGATGCGCGTCGACGGCCTGATGACTGCTGGCGGAACGTGGGGGATGATCAACATCCCGACATGGATGTTCCTATCGTCCTACCGAAAGCTAAGAGAGTACCTTCTCGCCAACAGCTCGATCAGCAGCATGGTACACCTCGGCCGCGGAGTCTTTGGAGCCGACTTTGGGTCAGTTGCGTTCGTCGTGAATAGCGTGCGGCCGAAGCCTTCGACCACAGGCATCTACAGAAAACTCTTCGAAGAGCATGTCGTGATTAGACCTAATGAAGAGATCGAATCACTCTTTCTGAAGCCTGCCTACAATCGATTTGCCGTTGAGCAGCGGGACCTGCGTGGACTTCCGGGAGCTCAAATTGCATACTGGATACAGCCAGCCACAATGCACGCCTTCTCCGGCGAGAGGTTAACTCGCTACGCGACTCCACGCATAGGCATCCAGAGTGGGAACAATGAAATGCATTACCGGTATTGGTTTGAAGTCTCCGCGGAGAATATATATCGATATGTCTGTTCTATTGCGGATACCGCTCGCGTCAGTCCGGCATGGGTTCCTCTGCAGCGTGGAGGAGATCGGCGTCGTTGGTACGGCAACGTTGATTCAGTCGTAAACCTCGCCTACGCTGGCGAGAAAATCCTGCAATCACCAAACGCTTCATTGAGAAATGCAGACTCATATTTCAAAGAGTGTATAGCCTGGAACCGTCTGAGTAACGGACGATTCTATCCGCGCTTCGTCGATCCCGGTACCGCATTCGACGATGTCAGCCCGTTTGTGACGGTTGGTACAGAGCACTCCGTTCCCTACATACTTGGTCTCTTGGCAAGTGTTCCCGCTCGTCACTTCGTCGGTCTCTTCAACCAGGGACGCAAGACTGAAGTCGGACACGTAGCCTCGCTTCCTTGGCCGCTGAACGGGGTGGACTCGGGAGGTGTCGAGTCGCGCGTGACGGAGCTTGTTGCGCTTGCGAAAAAAGACTGGGACAGAGCGGAGACGTCGTTAGGCTTTGAGAAGCTTCCTGGCGTGGGCGACTCATCGATACACTCGGTGTCTCGTTGGGTCAAAGGTGTTGAGGTCGAAATGGATGCGGCGGTTGCGAAGTCGCAAAGACTAGAGCGAGAGAATGACGAGATCTTCATCGCCGCGTACGGACTGGACGGGGAGCTTGAGCCCGGGTTACCAGCAAAGGAGGTAACGCTCCTCTGCAACCCTGCATATCGGTACGACCGCGCAGACGGCCACGCTCTGCGCCGGCTCGATCTGATTCGGGACCTGGTGTCCTACGCGGTGGGCTGTATATTCGGGCGGTATAGCCTCGATGAACTCGGGCTGATCCTCGGGAATGAGGGTGCCACACTGCAGGACTACCTAAAGCGGGTGCCGACACCGACCTTCAGACCGGATACCGATAACGTCGTCCCGATCGTGGACGGCGACTGGTTCGAGGACGATATCGTAGAACGCTTCCGCCAGTTCCTCCGCGCGGCGTTCGGAGACCAACACTTCGAGGAGAACCTGCGATTCGTGACGGAATCACTGGGCGTAAAGACGTTAAGGGATTACTTCGTCACGAAGGCAGGAAAGTCAAAATTCTATGACGATCACGTCCAGCGATATAAGAAGCGTCCGATTTATTGGCTGTTTTCCAGTCCCAAGGGGTCGTTCAACGCACTGATCTACATGCACCGCTATACATCTTCAACGGTCTCGACGGTGCTGAACGAGTACCTTCGCGAGTTCCAGACGAAGCTCAAGGCCAGCCTTGAACAGGCTGAACGCTCGAACAATGCGAAGGAGGCAGACGTCCTTCGTAAGAAGCTAGTGGAACTCGACACCTACGAACACGAAGTTCTCTATCCCCTTGCGTCGCAGCAGCTCGCGATCGATCTCGACGATGGGGTGAAGGTCAACTACCCCAAGTTTGGGCGAGCGCTCAAGAAGATCCCCGGCTTGGAGGCGAAGGAATGAGTAACGTCTCCAGCATCGTCTCGCACTTGCAGCGCCGCTTCGCGGACCATCGTGTGGTTTTCTGGCATGACCTTGAAGGGCAGTATGCGGCCGACCTCGACGCTCTCGACCTGCCTGGCGTATCGACAATCCGCGTCGCGAACGATGATTACGGAATCAAGAACCGGCTGCTCCATGACCAGCCCGAGGACAAGTTTCTCGTCTATCGCTCCGGTCCAGTGCCCGCCGGCATCGGCAACTGGCTGCTCGATCTCGAGCTCGCCTACGGCGTCTTCACTGCCGACCGGGGTTCATTGGTCTCGAAGGATCTTGGCCTCAACTTTGATGGCATCGATGAGATCGTGCAGGAGCATGATAAGTTCTTCGCCTCTGACAAGCGGATTCAGAGCCTCAAGGCGCTGCTGACGCCCGAGGACGACGCTCCCCGCCTCCTCGCAAAGATGTCGGCCGTCGTGCTTGATCAGAAGGACCACAGCCTCCTGGAGATCACCCGCACGCTGCTTGCCGAGAACGCAAAGGGCCAACACACCACGTACGCCGCTCTTACCGAGTACGGACTTGATGACTTCTATTGGCGTGGAGTTTCGTCCATCTACGGATATGAGTCGTCATCACCTACCGTCGATGACCTCATCCTATGGATCTTCCGCCAGGCCCTCGATGGCTTCAACTCAGATCGTTCTGGTGGTCTCCAGAACATTCAGCTCGATTTCGCGAGCCTGCGTAACGATCGGCGCAGCCACAACGAACTCGCCGTCCTCGCAAGGCGCGCTTCGAACGACCTCAACTACGAGGCGAGTATCGAGGATGTCGGCTTTCGTGATCTCGTCTCGGTCGATGTGTTCGAGGAGACTGACCGCAAAATCATTGCCGACCTGGCCCGTGGTGTGACTGAGCAGACGGTTACCGCGCGCGAAGTTGCCGAAGTCGTCCGGATGCGCAGGAGCAGCATATGGTTCGACAGTTACAAAGAGCTGTACGGTGCCATCGCCGCAGCGGCCGAACTGCTGTCGGCGTTGAGCGCGATCGACTTCACGTTCTCGACTGCTGATGAAGCGCTGGAGCGATACTGCGGCGCCTGGTTTCACATCGACCAGCTGTATCGGCAGTTCACGTATGCGTGGCGCACCTACGAAGGTCCGCACCCGCTCAACCCGCTGCGCGAGCAAGTCGAAAAGCGGTACACCAACAAGTTCGTCTACGAGTTGGGCAACGCTTGGCAGACGCAGATTGACGAGACCGACCGTTGGGGCTCAACCGCGCTACGACCGCAGAGTTCGTTCTACACCGACCTCATTGCGCCGCTCGTCAATGGCGGCAAGAAGGCGGTCGTCATCATCTCTGACGCCCTGCGCTACGAGGTTGCCGACGAGTTGGGCTCACGCATCCGCCAGGAGGATCGGTTCGATGCTGACCTGCAGGCGGTCCTCGGAGTGTTGCCAAGCTACACGCAACTCGGGATGGCAGCGCTTCTCCCCCACCAAACCCTGAAGTTCTCCGCCGACGGCAAGTTCGTCCTCGCTGACGATCAGCCCACCAGCGGAACCGTTGCACGCGCAGCGATTTTGGAGTCCGTTGGTGGTACTGCGGTCCGGTCAGAGCAGTTCCGTGTGATGTCACCCAGTGACCGCCGCGACTTGTTCAAGTCCAATCAGGTTCTCTACATCTATCACAACACGATCGACAAGACCGGCGACGATCACCTGTCGGAGCGGGGCGTCTTCGAAGCCGCGGAAACGGCACTGCGCGAGATCGTCGACCTGGTCAAGAAGGCCGCTAACGCCAACGCCACCAATATGTTTGTCACGGCCGACCACGGGTTCCTCTTCCAGGACGAGGCACTGCCGGAGCAGTTCTTTCTGTCCGAGAGACCCCACGGCGACGCCATACTGGTGACCAATCGACGCTACGTTCTGGGCCGTGGGCTCAAGAGCGATTCGGCGTTCACGACATTCACCTCTGCACAACTTGACCTCGACGATGACATCGAGGTGCAGATCCCCAAGTCGATCTACCGCCTGAAGGTTCCCGGTGGCGGTTCGCGGTTCGTCCACGGCGGCGCGACGCTGCAGGAAGTGGTCGTTCCGGTGCTCTCAATTAACAAGAAGCGCAAGAGCGACACCCGCGGTGTCGCCGTCACCGTCCTGCCGGAGACAGACAAGATCACCACCGGCCAGCTCGTCGTCAAGCTGTTTCAGTCCGAACCGGCCAGCGACAAGGTGCAGGCGCGGACCCTGCGCGCCGGCCTCTACATCGGGGAGACTCTGATCTCAAACGATCCGCCCCCCGAGCTGACCTTCGACTCCACCTCGAGCGAGCAACGCGATCGCTACCAGAGCATCCAGCTGCTCCTCAACAAGGACGCCAACGACTACAACAATCGCCCTGTCGAGTTACGCCTCGAGGAGCGCATCCCCAACACCAACCAGTGGCGCGTGTACGAGAAAGCCATCTACACGCTCAAACGTTCCTTCACCACCGACTTCGACTTCTGAGGCGACAGAAATGACTGACGACACCAGCTTGGATGTGATCTGTGCCAATACCGAACAGGACACGGGCGCCGTGGCGACGACGGATCAGGGGCGGGAGCAAACTGCCCTCGACAAGAAGGTCAACGAACACTTCGCCGGCGTCGTGGTCCGCAAAGACCTCGTCAAGGCGGTCAAAGGCAATGCGATTGTGCCGTCGTACGTGCTGGAGTACCTACTCGGTCAGTACGCCGCGTCGGATGACGAAGCCACTATCCAGGCGGGCATCAGTTCGGTCCGGCAGATCCTTGCCGATCACTACGTCCACCGCAACCAGTCAGAGCTGGTGAAGTCGACGATCCGTGAGCGAGGTCGCTACAAGATCATCGACAGGGTCACGGTGTCCCTCAACGACAAAGACGATGTGTACGAGGCGGAGTTCGCCAACCTCGGCATCAAACAGGTCCTCGTCGAGCCGGCGACCATCACCGCGCACCCGAAGCTCCTCGTCGGCGGGGTGTGGTGCATCTGCGACATCGAGTACTTCCACAGCGACAACTCACGGGTCGTCCCCTGGATCCTCGGATCAATCAAGCCAATCCAGCTCTCCCACTTCGACTTCGACTCCTACACAACGTCTCGAAGGCACTTCACCACCGACGAGTGGATCGACCTCCTGATCCAGTCGATCGGCTTCAACCCCGACCTGTTCGGACGCCGGGCCAAGCTCATCCAGCTCGTGCGCCTGATCCCGTTCGTCGAGCGCAACTACAACCTCGTCGAACTCGGACCGAAAGGTACGGGCAAGTCGCACATCTTCTCCGAGTTCTCGCCCCACGGCATGCTCATCTCCGGCGGCGAAGTCACCGTGCCAAAACTCTTCGTCAACAACTCCAACGGCCGCCTCGGCCTGGTCGGCTACTGGGACGTCGTCGCGTTCGACGAGTTCGCCGGCAAGAAGAAGCGCACCGACAAAGCGCTCGTCGACATCATGAAGAACTACATGGCCAACAAGTCGTTCTCCCGCGGCGTCGAAACACTGGGCGCCGAGGCGTCGATGGTGTTCGTGGGCAACACCTCCCACACTGTGCCGTACATGCTCAAACACTCCGACCTGTTCGACGAACTACCTGAGAGCTATCACGATTCGGCCTTCCTCGACCGCCTGCACTTCTACATCCCCGGCTGGGAAGTCGACACCATCCGTAGCGAAATGTTCTCCGAAGGCTACGGATTCGTCGTCGACTACATCGCCGAAGTCCTCAAATCGATGCGCAACACCGACCTGTCCGACCGCTACCAACAGCACTTCACCCTCGGCTCGGACATCTCCACCCGCGACCGCGACGGCATCCACAAGACCTTCTCAGGCCTGATGAAGATCCTCTATCCACACGGGGAAGCCAGCCAGGAAGAGATCGAAGAAATCCTGCAGTTCGCAATCGAGGGACGCAAGCGAGTCAAAGACCAAATCCTGCGCATCGACTCCACAATGGCCGCCGTTAAGTTCGGTTTCCAGGACGCCGATGGCACCTGGCATCGAGTGACCACCCTCGAAGAAGACGAGTACCCGAACTACTACGCAGGCCGATACGCCACGTCTGAGCGCGCTCGCGCTCACGAGCCGACCGCAGAGGACGAAAGCCGTGCTGCCACCGACAAATCCCCCACGGATGCGGAAGCCGAGCCGCCACTGTTCGAAGGCCACCGCGACTACCAAGAGAACCAACGTGGCGTCTCCTACCAAGAACTGCTGATGCCATACCTGCGTGGCGCATCGGAGATCTCGATTGTCGACCCTTACATTCGGATGCCGCACCAGGGTCGCAATCTCGTCGACCTACTCGCCCTGCTGGCCGCCGAGAAGGACCCCGCCGACGAGATCTCCGTGACACTCGTGACCAAGGCTGAACGAGGTGAATACGAGCACCAGCACCTGTTGATGCTTAACGACATCAGAGAGAGCGCCGCCGCTGCCGGCATCAACTTCAACGTCGCATGGGACGAGTCGATCCACGACCGCTCGATCCGCGCCGACACCGGCTGGAAGATCCTCCTCGGACGCGGCCTCGACATCTTCCAGAAGGGCTCGGGAAGCCAGTACGACCTCGGTGCGCGTCGTCAAGAGTTCCGGCAAGTCGTGTCGTTCGGAGTCACGTACATCCGGGAGAAGGCGGCGTGACCGCACATGTTTCAGAAAGGCACATCCAATGAAGATCGTTTACCTCCACGGCGTCGGCGACGGTGACCCCGAGGGCGAATGGCTCGTTGGGCTGAACCAGGGCCTGGCCAGTATTGGCGCCCCTCCCATCGACGAGTCGGCGGTCATAGCTCCGCGATATTCGAGTTGCCTGAACACGACCGGTATCAAGAGCAAGCATCCCGAGCGCACCTACAACGTGAAGAACGATCACGACGATCGCAGAGCGTTTGAGCGACGCCAGGCGCGTGTCCAACGCATGCTTGGCAAGACGGGCGCCGTTCAAACCTTCGGACTCGCCCGCGTTCCTGGGCCGACCGTCGAGCGCATTCAACGCGTAGGCATCTCCACAGCTCCTGTCGCTGTCCTGAAACAGGTCAAGCGATACATGACCGACGAGGATGTTCGCGCCGCGGTGCTGTCGAAGATCCTCGACACGATCCCGGCCAAGGGAGACGTCCTGCTCATCGGGCACAGCTTGGGCAGCGTCATCGCCATCGATCTCCTCGACCATCTACATCCGAACCTGCATGTACGGCGGTTCATCACAATTGGCAGTCCTGCCGGTTCGCCATCACTGCACGAGGGCAGCGAACGGATACTCAAACGGTTTCCGTATGCTCGCGTGGACGATTGGTCGAACTTCCTCGACTGCTATGACGGTGTCACTGCGGGCCGAGGCCTGACCGGAATCTTCCATGGCGCACAAGACTTCGGGATTGGTCGCGCAGCCAAGCACTCGGCGCATCTCTATCTGAAGAACCCCGCTATTGCCGAGCTCGTGGCCGACACGATGTATCCGTCGACAGATCTCGTGCCCAGTGGAAGCGGAATTGTCCTCCGGCTTGACGATGCCGCGGCCTCATCGCTGTTGGCGCTCAAGTACGCGCATCATGTTGCCGGCCTGGTCGACAAGGATGTGCGTGATCGGTATGAGGACGCGCTTGCGGTCTTGCAGGACAACCTCGGGCAGGAGTTGCAGTTTAGGGCCGAGGGAAGTGCACTCCCACCGGAACTTGCGGAACTGGTCAAGGGTCGAATCCCGTCGCTCCCACATCGCTGGGACCTCCCCGATGCCATCAGCCAAGCTGTTGTCCTGTCGTTCACCAACGTGCTCGACCCCTATGAGATCGACGCGGGCGATGCCCGCATCGACGCACTCACCCCCCTGCTAATGGAACTCGGCTATCCCCACAAGACTGGATCCAAGGTGGCCGAAGCCGTACGGGAAGTCATCAAAGAAGTGGCCGGAGGCAAGCGCGGGTTCGGCCCCAAGTCGAGAGTTCTCGCGGCCGCCGCTGGAGTCGCATTGCTGGCCGCCGGGCCGATCGGAATCGCCATGGCCGGAGCGGCCGGTGCTGCAGGCGCCGCCGCAATCGTCAGTGGCCTCGCTGCATTCGGCCCAGGCGGCATGGTCGGGGGCCTCGCCATGCTAGGTGGTCTCGCCTCCACCGGCGCGATGGTCACCACGGTGGCCGCAACAGCGCGTGGCGGATCGCAACCTCTGCTCACCGATCCGACCAGCGTCGCGATCCACGTGGCAATCGCGCACGCGCTGAAGTCAATTGACGAACCGTATGACGAAACTCTGTGGTACCGGCTCACCACAGCCGAAACCGAAATCGGAGCAGAACTCAATCGGCTATCAGCCTTCAGCGACGAGAAAGCCGCCTCAGTCCAGCGGCTGCAGGCTGCACTGGCGATTATCGACAAGCTCATGGAATTCATGTTGGCCAACGAGCTGACAACGCCAGCGCTCACTGCGAACAGCGGAAGCTGAAATAGATTCGATGACACGAGCCCAGCACCTCCGGCACGGGTCCACATTTGGGATGAGGAGATGAACCGTGGCAGTCTTTTCTGAACTGGCTCGCCGACCAATCGACGACCTCTGCGAACAGTGGCGCTCGGATTCGCTGATTCGGGATTCGTCTCTGCTGCGTCCCAATGACTTTCCGGATTCTTGGTCGAAACAAGGACTTGAGGAGCTCAACTCCAGGTTCTGGGGCAACTTGCTTGAGGGTGAGGAGGGTGGTGGGAAATTCGAGAGCAAGTGGGAGCTACAACTTGAAGGCGCCTCTGCCGAGGTGAGGCTGTTGGCTGCGGAGTGTCTTCTCATCTACTACCTACCCACCGTTTCGGTGGGCCCTGCCCGGAAGCTCGAGATGATCAACAGGACTATCGGTCCTGGGTTTCCGGAGCTGCACGTGGGCAGCGACAGCGTGGCGTATCACGCATTGCAGACCGCGATCGCAAACCCTGGTCAGTACTACAACACCCGTCAGGACATCCACGTCGGCTATCTGATGGACTTTGCCCTGCGGCTGAAACAGAAGTCATTTGACGAACGGTCCTCGCTGCTCGAAGACAACCCCTGGGAGTTCGCCGAATTCGCCGAGGAGGGGGAACACTCGAGCGACGCGATGCGCAACATGTTGTGCCACCTGCTGTACCCCGAGTATTTCGAGAGAATTGCGTCGAACCAGCACAAAGACCTCATACTGAAGGCTTTCAGTGAACTCGACACCAGTGGTCCAGATATCAGCCAAGACGAGAAGCTCTATGCAATCCGGCAGGCACTGAAGCAACGATTGCCGGACTGGGATGAAAGTCGCCGTGACTATTACAGCTCCGATCTGGAGCCAATCTGGCGGCCCCTGACCAGGTCCGGTGATAATGAGACGCTGAATCCGGTGTTTGCCTTGGAGTTCAAGAAGCAGATCGTCTTCTACGGACCTCCGGGTACCGGCAAGACCTATCGCGCGGCGAAGCTGGCAGAAACGTTGATTCGGACCACGGCCCTGCAACGCTGGGGCGTCGGGAAGTACTTTGACAATCCCGGGGCGGTCGACCAGGCGGTTACTGACCACGTGACACGCCTCCAGATGCATCCATCCTTCGGCTACGCAGAGTTCATGGTGGGCCTTCGCCTGGATGCTGATGGCGGGACGAGCCATCAGCTCGGTGCGTTGCCTCGATTGGTGGAACGAATGCAGACCGAAAAGGCGGAACACGGCAAAGACGCTCTGCCGCACGTTCTTATCCTCGATGAGATCAACCGCACCGACCTGAGCGCGATGTTCGGCGAGGCGTTCAGCGCCATGGAACGTGATAAGCGTGACACCGAGTTTGAACTATTCGCCGAAGACGATTCTGGCCAGCCGATCCACTTCAACTTCCCCACGGACCTCTACATCATTGGCACGATGAACGAGATCGATCAGTCGGTCGAGACGCTTGACTTCGCACTACGCCGACGCTTCTTCTGGTTCGCCACACCGTACGACGAGGACGATTTGTACTCGATCTGGAAGGCGCAATGGAGCGAGCAAGCAGTGAAGGTGAAGTGGTCGGATGCCATGCCACAACTCGAAAAGCTAGCCGGGTGCATCGCTAGGTTAAATGTACGAATTGGTCAGCTTCCAGATCTCGGGCCGGAGTACGAACTCGGCGCAGCCGTGTTCGGTGACTTGCCGTACTTTGTTGCACGCGAGTGGCGCAACAGACGCCAACGCCGTGGAAGCGGAAAGTACCTGTGGGACGGCAACAACAAGGCGCTGACACCGCTGCGCTCGTTGTGGGCGTTGTCTGTCCACCCTGTCCTTGAGCAGTATCTAGCCGGTTCGGATCGGCGAGCCGATCAGCTCGCCGAGTTTCAACAGCTACTGCTGGACACTCCACCACACTGAACCATGGCCGGAAGGAAACGCAGAACCAAGCTTGCAGACGTCCCCGTGGATCGATTCACGATCAACGACTTGACCCCGGAGCGCTTTTGGGAGCGCCAGCCCACCGTACTGGAACAACACTGGCTGGCCGAGATCGCCGAGCTGTCGCCCGAGCCATTTGTTCTGCGTGCGCAGTTGCAGGGAGACCATGAGCCAACGATCGAGCCGATCCTCGGTCGGGACGTTGAGGGATGGCGGGCGAACCGTTACATCGGCGAGATCCGCCATAACGGAAGGACCCTGGCGATTAGGCCTCGGCTAGGTATCGAGACGATCACCGGGTGGATCAGCACCATCCTCAATGTTCAGGTGCTACCGCGCGCAGCCACGCACTCGAAGGACACCAGTAGCGTTGTGACGCAACTCCTGGCTGCATTGTGGCGAGCCTCTGTGCTCACTGCCGGCCAGCATGCCTTGCCAAGGACCCCAGACAGAGTTGCGTCGCACGGCATGTCGGTTCACGGTCGTCTTGATGTGGCGGGCACGGCGAGACGACGGGCCGCCGGGCACCGCGACTTGGTCTCAACCCAAGTGGTGCGCAGCTACAACAACGCACCAGCCAACGCAGTCGTTCTCGCGGACCGCTATTTCGACCAGAGGCTCGCCGGGAGTCGCTGGCGTGGAAACCGGCTCGACGAACACATGGCCGTCCTCCGTACCGCCACCGGATCACGCCCGAAGCTACCGACCCTGCACGAGATCCGGACGGCCCGCTACAGCCCCATAACCGCCAAATGGCGGCGAGCAGCCGAGCTTTCATGGCAAATTCTCAATGCCGACCCGCTCGGCGTCGCCGCCGACGACGAATCCACTCACGGTGTGCTGATCGACGTCGCCGAACTGTGGGAGCTATTCGTCCTGCACTGCGCTGGTTTAGCCACCGACCAGCCTGTCACCCACGGGACGACCGGACACTCCTCTGGTCACCTCGCCCGGTCGACGGTCGATCCCAGCCGGACCATGGGTAAGCTCTATCCCGACATTTTGATCGGTGACAGTCCGGTCTCGGCGTTGTTGGACGCAAAGTACAAGCGACTTGGCGGCATGGGCGGCGTCGATCGTGGAGACCTCTACCAACTGCACGCCTACTCCTCCAGCTTTGAGGCACCGATTGCAGCGCTTGTCTACCCGGAAACGGACAGCGGACCGCCACTGGAAGAACGAAACAGCCCATGGCACAGCAGAGCTGGAGCTCTGTCGTTCCTGACTCTGCCAACCGAACGCGCCCGATGTGTAGCGAAGCTGGCGTCTTGGTTAGAGCACAGTGCCCAGGCCGCCATCCAACCACCGACATGCCGATCCGCGAGCCTGAAAGGGACTGTCCTTGCGACTGAACAGGATTGAAATCCGTAACCACAGCCGCATCACGGACAAGGAGATCGAAGTCCGCGACCACCTTGTGCTGGTTGGACCCAACGATGTCGGCAAGTCATCTCTGCTGCGCTGCCTGGACTTCCTCCTCGGTGCCAGTACAGCCCAGCTGTACACCCGTATCAGCGGCGAGGACTTCACCGATCCAGCGGCTCCGTTCACCATCGAGGCCGACCTCACAGGCCTCGACCTCACCGAGCAAGCGCACTTCCCCGATGAAACCGCAGTCGATCCCGACACAGGAGCCCTGACGCTGACTCTGCGTCTTGAAGCGACGATCGACGCAAACGACACGCTTTCCATCACCCGCTACGCCCCACACGGTGGCACGAACCGCCAGCTCTCTCGCGACCAACTCGACGCTGTCGGCTGGAAACTACTCGGGGCCAACGCTATGGCACGAGACCTTCGCGACGGCCGGCGCAGCTCCTTCGACGACATACTGCAAGGAGTCGATCTCGGGCTGGAGAAGGCGACGTTCGACACCCTCATCAAGAACGTGCAGGAGGCAATTGACAAGTCGGCGACCCTCGGCGAACTTCGCACCCAATTGGCCAAGCAGCTCTCCAAAGCTCTTCCGGTAGCGATCGACAAAGACACGCTTGCCCTCGAAACCGCAGCCCTCGCCGACGGTGATGTTCTGGCTGATGTGCGGCTCCGCATGTCATCCGGCGGCACAACCAAAGACATTTCCGAACAATCCGACGGGCTGCGCGCACTCTACGCCCTGGCGCTCTACGACCTCGTCAGCGTCGGCTCAAACATGGTGGCCATCGATGAGCCCGAGATACACCTACATCCCACCAGCCAGCGCAGCCTGGCACGACTCCTGCAAGAAGGGCATAACCAAAAGTTCCTCGCGACGCATTCCCCCGATATCGTCAGCGCGTTCCCGACCGACTGCATCGTCTCAGTCCGCGCTGGTGGCCGACTCGTACAGCCAAAATCAGGTTTTCTGTCAGACGACGAAAAGATGGTCCTTCGGTGGTGGGTACGCGACCGACTCGAACCACTGACCGCCACTCAAGTTCTCGCAGTTGAAGGTATGTCCGACAGGATCATTGTCGAACGTGTCGCCGAGGTCACCGGGCGGCACCTCGACCGGCTGGGCATCACAGTGATGGAAGCCGGTGGGGCCAACGACATGCCGCCCATCATAAAGCTGTTCGGTGCGAGCGGATTCAACGTAGAGCTGATCCTCCTGATCGACGAAGACGCCCGCAATAGCACGGCTAAAGCACTAGGACACACTCCCACCGATCTAGAGGCGAACGGTGTCTATGTGTCTAATCCAGACCTCGAGGGCGAGTATGTGGCTGCTCTCGGTGCGGAGGTGACGTGGACGGCATTGGAGGACTCCGGCCTATTCAGGCATGGCAGTCTCAAGCACTGTTCAGCCACTGGGCCGGACGGGACCCGCACCGAGGAAGACGTCCGTGCGTTCTGTGTTCACAAGAAGAACAAGGTATACGCAGCCATGGCCGTCGCTCAGGTGCTCACAGCCGAGACTGCTGCCAAGATCGTCAGCGTCAACGCAGTCCTCACCACAGCGGTTACCGCATGATCGAACCAACCACCGCCCAGCAGGCCGTCCGCGATCACCCTTCGCCATCCTTACTCGTTGTTGCGCCCGCCGGCTGCGGAAAGACCGAGGCGCTTGCTCTCCGGATAGCTGGACTCATCGACAATGGCATCGTCGAGCCACCCCGACGCATCCTCGCTGCCACGTTCACAAACCGCGCCAAAGACAATCTTCGCAGCCGTCTACGCGATCACATCCCAGCCGGTGTCATGCGAAACCGGGTTACTGTCGCCAACTTTCACGGACTGGCCGCACGCGTCATCAGAGCGCATGCCGCAACCATAGGCCTCGATCCAGCGATCGAACTCCCCGATGGCGACTGGGTTAAGGAGCAGTGCCACGAACGCGGCCTCAGCTATCCGGCAATAGAGGCCATCGAGGGGCTCTTCCGTACGATCAAACAGAAACCACTCGACGATTCGGAAGTCGCGGAAGCCCTGCGCGCATCGGGCAACCTCGACGCATACAAGATCGAGCAGCAGCGAATCGCCGACAACCGTGCCACCTACGACGATCTCCTTCGACTGGCCGAACATATCCTCTCCCACGACGCCGTCGCTGGGCTCTACCGCAATCATTTCGCCGCTGTGATCGTCGACGAATACCAGGACTTAACCGCACAACAGCTCCGCGTTCTTAATCGCATCGGTGAGGACCGCATCACCTTCGCTGGCGACCTGGCCCAAGGCATTTACAGCTTCACCGGCGCCCAACCTGCCGAGACCGAAGCCGCGATACGCCAATCTGTAGGCTCCAACATCGTCGAGTTCAATGAATCGCACCGCTCGTCACCCGCGGTTCTAGCCATGGTCAACGCGCTAAACTGCGTGACCGGCGGAACCGATCTACACTGCGCGAAGCCACACACCTGGCCGGCCGAAGGCTTTGCCGCCATCTGGGACTTCCCAGACCAGCACCAGGAGACGAAGTGGGTCATTCACCTTGCCAAGCACATCAATTCAGCCGCACCAAATCACCGAATCGGTGTCATCGCCAGAATCAAGAGCCGGCTACGGTTTTTAGACCACGCACTTGCGAGCACCGAACTGACCGTGAATCGATGGGAAGACGGCGTCCTCGATACCGACACAGCGGTAATCGTCAAACGGGCACTCCACGCTGTCGACATCGACGCTCTCAACGCAGTAACCGACCGACTCGCCTACCTTGTCGAGCTCGCCAAGATCGACGAAATCAACGAACCAGACACCCGCCGATCGCTGATTGACGCACTCGTTTGGGTCCTCGACCGAATGAGCGCTGGCGACCATCCTGACCAGATTGCCAGCCGCATAAGAATCGGGCACCAGAACACATTGCTCGACGCCACAGGTGTCCATCTTCTTAGCGGCCATGTCGGAAAAGGACAACAATTCGACTGGGTTGTAATAGTTGGTGCTGAAGACGATACCGTTCCGTTCTTCCGAGCCGAAACAACAGAGGAACTCCTTGAAGAGGCTCGAATTTTCTCGGTGATGATTTCGCGAGCACGGCACGGTGTCGTCGTCACTCACGCCGCAAGCGTTGCGACGATGGCAGGTAAGGCCAAGGCCCGTCAGCCCTCGAGATTTCTGCTAGCCCTGAGCGCGGCCCACCCACTGACCAAACATCAATCAGGGGAATGGCTGAAGGCTGCACCGTGGGATCAACTGCGCAAGCGGTAGCAGGTGACCCGCCGTCCCCGATCACCGGGGAATGTGAACTATTCCCGCGACGCTGCCCGCATCGTGGTCTAACCGAGTACCTAAGATGCTCAACATGACTAGTAGAAGGAGGTTCGGGTGCCAAAGTCAACAGAATTCAATGAGGCTACATATGCACAGCATCTAAACAACGAAATCACCGAAGCATTCAGGAGCCTCGGGCCGCCAGGGCTCGACGCAGTGCCACTGCTGCCGACACCTAGGGATGAGGCAGACCTAGGATACGATCTAGGTGTAACAGCTCGATGGGGTATGTACTATTTCCAACATAAAGTCCCGCAACTGCTATGGACAAAAGGGGCGAGTCAGAGCCCTCCCATGGTTCCGCCATTCTACCGATTTCAAGTTAAATCGGACGTCACCTCGAATGGCTGTATTCAGCATAATGTACTCGTCGAGCTCGAACAGGTCCGTAAAACCGAGGTCTTCTACGCTTCGCCAGCATTTTACACGAATAATGCTTTCCGTCGACACATCTTCGCTGGGACGGTCTGTGACCACAGTGTATTCGTCAAGCCGCCACTGCTTGGAATGATCGGCGAAGGCGATAGGCATGTGTTTGCATACGACACGGGGAGACCGTACACAGTGCAAGCATTTTCCCAGCCCTCCCAGCCCTCTCAAGCCGAATTCAATGAAGCCGTTGTAAGCACAATTTCATCTCTCATTGACCCTGAGCCGGAAAGTCTGGACAGTTTCCTCGGACGACAACTTGAAGGCCTATCGAGATGTATCGATATCGCATCGCAGAATCAGATCGAAGCGACCGGGCCGGAGGATGAGGTCGATCTCCCTTACCAGAAGATAGCAACGGCGCTGTCAACTCCTCTGCCAGATGAGTTGTTCTCACTACCCGCCGAGCAGTTTCCGGTAGGTGGGGACGAACCGACCGAGGAAACCCCCACCGCAACGCGCCTCGTTGTGCAAGCGGCAGAGCTAAGTCTGCAACCTGTGCTTGTCGCTACGCGCCAGTAAACAGAGCTGCGTGAGCTGACTCGCCGCCAGTCAGCCGCTCGTCGTCCTTGCCGTTCGAGAAGGCGCTTGCAGGTTCCGGCAGGCGGGTGCGTTTGACGCTCTCGCATCTTTCCGGATTCTTCTCCTACGCTCTCACACGATCGTGGATGGTTAGCAAAGCGAATGTCCGGCATGACTTGACAGCTGCCTGGTTACGAGGTTCATCGACTCTCACCATTAGCGGGATCGGACAAGACCGCGATTCAATCTCAAAGCCGGATGCTCGCGAGCACCCCGTGGTGGTCGGAGCCCGGCAGATCGATCCGCCGGAACGATGTCGGTGTCGGGCCGTTGCGGGTGAGTACCCGATCGAGCGCGAGCAGGGGCGGGTAGGGTCGGCCGGCGGGGTAGGTCGCGACGACGCCGGATCCGAGATGCTCGGCGGCGTCGGTCAGCTGGGGTGAATCCGGCGGTCCGGAGAGCAGCTGCCGGAAGGAGCGGTGATCGTAGGTCGAGTTGGCATCGGCGCCGATGATCAGCGGATCTGTGTCGGCGGACAGGATCGAGCGTAGCTCGCGGAGCTCGGCATTCCAGCGCCACGATGGTTCCGGATAGGGCGGCAACGGATGCAGTGCATAGACCGAGATGGGCGAGCGGTTTGGTAGCGTAAGTCGCGCATGAAGATTCGACAGTTCGAATCCGCGCAGGAGTTGCCCGTCAGTCAGCGGGGACCGAGCATAGATGCCGGCTCCACCTCCACCCTCGCGGGGACGGAGAAACGCGAACGGCAAGGCGTGGCGCAACCCGGCGCGATCGAGGGCCCCCACCGACTCGGGCGTCAGCTCGACCACCGTCATGACGTCGACTCGCGAGCTGCGTACCCGCGACACCATCTCATCCGGATCGGCCTGCCCGCGAAAGATGTTTGCCTGCATAACGGTCAAGTCCGAGTCCGAGACCAGTTCGTCCACTCCCCAATACAGCGGGGCCTGCGCCGTGACGCCCACGGCAACGACGAGCACAGCTGCCACCGCGGAGATCCAGGCGCGCGCGACGAGCAACAGCACCAGGCCGAGGACACCGACGCCGATTAACACCGGCGTGAACGCCGCCACCCGGGACGCGGTATTGCTGACCAGGCCAGAGTAGTGAGCAGCAATCCCGACGACAGCGGCGAGGACCGCACCCCAGCCGAGTGCTCGTAGGAGTCCACGCATGCGGTCGATCATGCCACGATCGCCGTCAGGCTCAGAACGCTGATAGAGGCGCAGGATGACGATTCTGACGCCCACTCGGAGAAACTAACCACGGTAGTAGTAATCTGTCCGTGGCCCGTTCGATATCGAACTGTTTCATCCGGAACGACGCTTGAACTGAGGGACCTTCATTGGCACGGCATCGCAAATCTGACCCCAGCCCACCTCCTGCTGGTATACCTGCGTCCCGCCGCCCTGCGTCGGCGGCTTTCGACCGCGGGCCTTCGGTGCCACGGCATTCGGGTATCGCGCGGGCGTCGGGGCGACATCGGATACCCCACCCCCCTGAGACTGCGGTCGGGTTCACCCGAGCAGTCCCCTCACCTGCCCCGGCCCTCACGCGCTCGCCGCAGATTTCATCGGTGAGTGCGCCCAGGACGTCTCCTCCCAACCCGCCTCGCGGCGCCCGCCCACACCCGTCCCCCTCGCATCATGCACGGCCGCACGCGGCCCGTTTCGACCATGACGCGTATGGGCCGTGGCGCACACCACGCTCGGTCGACGTCGGCAGGAACCAAAGGGTTGCAGCGCCTACCGCGCCATGGGAGCGGGCGATGTCCGTTCTCGATCACCATGACAATGAGCCAGTTCACTCTGATTTTCTCGATGTGCTCGACGAGGAGAAGACGTCGGGAACACCACTCAGGTCCGTAGCCGCAGCCGGGGTCAGTGGATCGCTCGCGGCTGCGGTGGTCCTTTGCGTCGCCGGCGGGACCGCGGCCACTGCGCTCGCCGATCGTCACAGCCCAACAGTCACCCCAGTTTTCCAGGCTGGCGTGTCCGCCGACGACCGATCCGCGGCAACGCCATCACCTGTAGCCCTCGGATCGGTGGACGATCGACAAGACACCACGCCGGCGCGGACATCGTCACTCGATGAGCTGACCGCGGCCGTGCGAGAGTTGGTGCAGCCAGATCGTCTGCGGCCTTCCGATCCCCCTGCGCCACAACGGCCGCGGTCGGCGGCACCTACCTACGGCACCGTGACCTCGAGCTACGGGGCACGCTGGAGTACCACGCACTATGGCCTTGACATCGCCAACGCGATTGGCACGCCGGTGGTGTCCGCAAGCGATGGGCAGGTCATCGAATCCGGTCCGGCCGATGGTTTCGGTTTATGGGTACGCGTGCTGCAAGACGACGGCACGATCGGCGTGTACGGGCACATCAACGAGGCGTTGGTGAGCGTCGGACAACGAGTCCGGGCCGGCGAGCAGATCGCAACGGTAGGAAACCGCGGCTACTCCACTGGACCACACCTGCACTATGAGGTCTGGCAGCAAGACGGACCCAAACTTGATCCGGCACAGTGGCTGAGAACCCGGGGCGTCTACGTCGTCGGCTGAACCGGCGTGAACGGTGCAAAGCTGCTGGAGATTTCGTGGCAGGTGTGCGGGCGTAAGCCAAGCCGACGTTGCCAGTCTCGTGGTCTTACTGAGCTTTACCGACGGCAAGCTTCTGGCAAATGCGCCCGATCGATCGGATCGCAACGGTGTGCAAATCTATCGTGGTCACAGGCCGCGGCGGACAGTGGCAGCCGCTCTTTGCTGGTTGGTGGTCGTACCCCATGATGAGGTGCGTACGTGCCTGGGTTGTGGTTTAACTATCTGGCAGGTTCACCGAGCGGCTCTTCGCGAGTCCCCTCTTGCTCGCATGGTGGGCGTCCATCGCTTCGGCCTGGTGATTGATGCGAGTTCGTAGGGGTTTGAGGACGAGCATCGAGACTGGACTACTGAGCACTACTGCGAGCACGACGGCTCCGAAAATCGGGATTTTCACGTCAAATACGAAGGAAATCAACAGGATCAATCCGCACAGCGCAGCGGCGAGTGCTAGCCGCGCGGCGTTATACAGCAGGGCAATCGCGACGAGTGACTTGCCCGAAGGGGCGGGCGAGGGGGCGGCATGGTCAGAAGTGCTTCTGCTCATGTTCGGTAGGCCTTCCGTGTGCTGCTTGTTGAATGCGATCGGATGTATGTGTGACGTGGCACGCCCTCTCGTCGAGTGCTTCAACTGGGGGACATCGATCCCCGCAGGATGAATCTCTGCTGATGTGAGTCTCATTCGTGACGTGTGCGTCGTAGTCGGCGGTTCGCTGACGCTGGCTCGGTCATCCATCGCCGCGCTTGCTCGTTGAAGTCTTCGCCCCACCCAGCCTGATCGGTGCGGGCCAAACCGGCGATGGTGACAGCAGTGCGTCGTTGGCCATCGATCTCGGTGGGCACCAACCGCACCCAGATTCGTCGGCGCCGGACAAGCAGGGACACAAGTAGCCCAGCCAGCATCACAGTCGCGGTCAGCAGGACCCAGTTCTGTGCCGGCCCGTGCGACACCTGCATGGACACAAACCGTTCGTACCCGTCGAAGCGCACTACGGTGCCGTCGGCGATGGTGTGGGTCTCTCCTGGGCCGAGATTGACTTGGGCCCGCTGCTGGAGCCGGCCCTGCTCGATGAGTGATTGGTTCAAGGAGTATGCGTTCTGCGGACGACCGGTATCCAGTCCGGTGTCGCCCTGGTAGATCCTGATCGCTACATACGGATCATTCGGCACGGGAAACGACGAGGTGAGAAGCGTTCCTTGGAATGCCGCGGTCGGCGCGAACAGACCCTCAATCGCGATCTGTCGGCGGCGCCGTTCATCCGCGTCGGGGTAAAGCCCCGCGGGAGTATCAAAACGGGCCGCGCCTGAGGACAACATCGTCTGCAAGTTGTCGGGAATGAAAAGTACTGTCTGAGTGCGCTGCTCACCGTTCGGGAAGGTCACTGTGAATGTAGGTGCGAAGCCATTGCCTAGGACGTAGACGCGGGCACCGGCTACTCGCAGAGGCTCGTTCACTCGAATACGCGCAGCGTTCCAGGTAGTGGGGTCGGACTGTCGTACGTCGTCGGTGTAACTGACGTCGGCTTCGTACATGTCGGGCTGGCCGCTCGGCAGGAACCTCGCATCGAAGCCCTCGACACGAACACAGAATGGTGAGAGATCGGTGCCGTCGACAAGGCTGCCTGCTCGAAACGAGTCATAGACGGCCGTCGAGGTGTTACAGAGGCCTTGCGTGCCATCGGCGATGAGACTGCGGGTGCCCTCGTACCCGTAAAGTTTGTCGGCCGCGATCGCTATCAACAGGGCGAGCAGTGAGAAGTGGAACAGGAGGTTGCCCCACTCGCGGAGGTAGCCCTTCTCCGCGGAGATCTCCACGGCTTCGGTGGGTTGGGCACCCGTCGCCGGGCGCGTGGTGGTGACTCGGCGCCAGCCACGCAGATTGGTATTTATCAGGGCAGCAACCTCGTCAGGATCTCCGTGCACCGTGTCCTCGACGTGCCGCGGCAGACGAATGAGGTTGCGTGGCGCGGGGACCGGCTGAGCGCGCACTGCGCGCGCATGCTCGAGAATTCGGGGGGTGAGGCAGCCCACAAGCGATACGAACAGCAGGACGTAGATCGCGGTGAACCACGTGCTGGCGAAGACGTCGAACAGCTGCAGTCTGTCCATCCACACCCCGAGCGCGCCGCGGTCGGCAATGTACTGGGTTGTTTTCTGCTCGTTGAGCGGTCGTTGTGGCAGCATGGCGCCCGGGATCGCGGCTGCGGCCAACAGGAACAGCAGCATGAGTGCGGTTTTCATCGACGTGAGCGATCGCCACAGTCTGCGCAGGGAGCCAAGCGCCGGGTGCGCTCGGCGCGGCGTCGGCGCTTCGGTTCCCATCATCGTGGTGGGGGTAACGTCGTCGCACTCCGACAGTCCATGACTGCAGGAGCGACGTCGAAGTCGCCGGCCGAGTGCCGATCGACACCCGCCACCACGAGCGCGGTGGGTCGCCGGGACATACTCCCCCGCACCGCCACTATGGGTCTCACCTGCTCTCCCTCACCTACCCGGATTACTACGCACCGTAGTATTTATAGAACCCGGATGGCAACCACGTTGGGTCTTGCTTGCTCGATCGGAGCGGTGAGGCCTGGTGAGCCGTAAACTACTATCATTGTTAGTAAGACCTGTGGCGGCGCCTACATTCTGTGGTCGTCGGTGTGTGCTCCGGATGAAGGGCTTTGTAACTGATGGGCCGCTTTGGCACTCCGAGGACGATGCGTCGCGACCGCCGATCGACTGGCCATAGTCAGCTGCGGCAACGTCTGGGAACCCTTCGACGCCACCGTTCGGCGCAGGTCAAGGCTCGGCATGTACTGGTATTGGCGGCGCTGACGGCCGTCGTGGTGGTACTGACCTCGTGCAGCTCGGCTGGCGGTAGCTCTACCTACAGTGACCAGATTTCGGCCGTCGACAGTTTTGCGGCCATCGCACAACCCTCCATCGCTGTGGCCACCGAAGGAGGCGATCGGCTCGCTCCCGACGCGGTTGTCGAACCTGGGCTTCCTATCGTTGTGACGGCCAGTCGCGGCGCGTTGACCGACGTCGATATCCCAACATCTAGCGGGCGTGCGTTGGCGGGCTCGCTGAGCGAGGATGGCAGTACCTGGACAAGCACCCAGCCGTTGGGGTACTCGAAGCAGTACTCCGTTCGAGCTGAAGCCGTGGGTGTGGGTGGTCGAACGAGCGTCTCGCAAGGCTTCACCACAGCCTCGCCGGAGTCGCTGACCAGCGCGGCCATTCTGGGCGAGAAGACCGTCGGAATTGCGCACACGATTGGTGTTCGATTCTCGGATCCCATCCCTGACCGCCGGAAGGCGCAGGCTGCAATCACCGTGGCCTCTGATCCACAGATGCAAGGCGCGTTCTATTGGATCAGCGACTCCGAGGTCCGATGGAGGCCCGAGCGCTTCTGGATGCCGGGGACCAAGGTCAGTGTCGCCGTGAACATTTACGGAGTCGACCTCGGCGACGGGCTCTATGGCAACAGAAATCTGTCCTACGACTTCACCATTGGCCGAGCTCAGACAATCGAAGCCGACGACAACACCAAGACCATCGTCGTAAAGAGGGATGGCAAGGTCATCCGAACGATGCCGACGTCGTTCGGCAAAGACAGCACACCGACTCCACGCGGCATCTACATGATCGGTGATCGCGTCGAGCACATCGTCATGGACTCCTCCACCTACGGAGTTCCTGTCGAGTCATCGGCGGGATACCGCACACCCGTCGACTGGGCGGTGCAGATGTCTTACAGCGGCATCTACATGCACGGTGCCCCGTGGTCTCTGTCGGCGCAGGGCAACAGCAATGTCAGCAACGGCTGCCCGAATCTGAGTCCCGCGGACGCGGAATGGCTCGTGAAGAACACGATGCGCGGCGACCCCGTCACGGTGAAGAACACCAACGCCGAAACACTATCGGGAGTCGATGGACTCGGCGACTGGAACATCCCGTGGGCACAGTGGAAGAAGGGCAACGCAGACACCTAGGCATCGGGCTGGCTCGATCCAGACACTCCATCACGGTCCAGTCGACTGAGCTCGTCCGGCCTTGACCCTGGACGCCTACGGGCCGGCCCCGACCGGTCCGTGCCCGCGGGTATGCCATCCGCCATATCAACGGATATTGAGGTATTTGCCCGAAGGTGGTTACATGGCGACATATCAACGAACGTAAGGATGTCGATATGACCCGGGAGCCGGTGGATACATGCGACTTGCTGTGCCTCGATTTGCCTCACGCAGAAGGTATCCGGTCTGCGTTGCCGGATGCGACGGCGGTCGACCGTGCCGCCACCGGGGCCCGTGCGCTCGGCGATCCCACTCGTCTGCGCGTAGCGACAGCGTTGCTGTCGGGGGACGAACTGTGTGTCTGCGACCTCGCGTGGGTGGTCGGCATGGCGCAGAACCTTGTCTCACACCATCTGCGCCTGCTCAAGAGTGCCGGCCTCGTGACCGGGCGTCGCCACGGACGGTTGGTGATGTATGCGTTGACTCCGTCCGGTCATGCTCTCGTGACAGCGGTTCTGGCGGTCGCCGGGGTCTCCACGACAGCCGCGACGAAACCGGCGGCGGCCATAGTGCAGGGGCATACACATGAGTGACGCATGCTGCGGACCCTCAGATTCCGCCGCCCTCGAGGCTGAGGCCGATCAGGGACCGGTCCGGTTGTGGCAAGTACGCGAGTTGCGTTTCGCCGGCGCAGCAGCAGTTTTCCTCGCGTTCGGCTGGATCATCGGAAGCTCGCTATCGGACACCGCAGGCGTCGTCCTGGAACTGCTCGCGGCAGTTGTTGCCGCCTCCACGTTCGTGCCGTCGACACTGCGATCGCTGCGCCACGGGCGCATCGGTGTCGGAACGCTGATGACGATCGCCGCAATCGGCGCCGTGGCGCTAGGCCAAATACCCGAGGCCGCGCTGCTGGGAATCTTGTTCTCGGTCGCTGAAGGACTCGAGCATTACGCGGTCACCAAGACCCGGCGAGGCCTGCGGGCGCTGCTCGCGCTGGTTCCACCGACCGCATCGGTGATTCGTGGGGGTCTCGAGGTCACCGTGTCACCGGATGAGTTGATCTTCGGCGATGTGATGGTGGTGCGTCCCGGTGAGCGCGCGGCGACCGACGGGACTATCACCGCTGGCACTACCAGCGTAGATCTGTCGGCGATCACCGGCGAATCTGTGCCCGTGGAGGCGGGTCCGGGTGACTTGCTCTACGCCGGCGCGATCAACGGTGGCGGTGCGATCGAAGTCCGCGTAACCGCCCGCGCCGCCGACAGTTCCCTAGCCCGCATCGTGCACATCGTCGAGCAAGCGCAGGAACGCAAGGGCGCCGGCCAACGTCTCGCCGACCGCATCGCCCGCCCCCTGGTCCCGGCCATCATGGTGCTAGCCGCACTCGTGGCCGGTATCGGTGCGCTACTCGGTGATCCGCTGCTGTGGCTCGAACGCGGCCTGGTGGTGCTCGTTGCCGCGTCCCCGTGTGCGTTGGCGATCGCGGTGCCGCTGACGGTGGTCGCCGCGATCGGCGCCGCCAGCCGCCATGGCGCACTCGTCAAAGGCGGTGCTGCACTCGAAGAGCTGGGACAGGTCCGCGTCGTCGCGCTGGACAAGACCGGCACCTTGACCCGCGGCACTCCGGAGGTCATCGACGTGGTGAGCACACCCGAGGTCACCCGCGAGGACGCGTTGTCTTATGCCGCCGCGCTCGAGGCTCGCAGCGAGCACCCGTTGGCGAGCGCGATTCTCGCGGCCGCACCTGCTCTGGGCTCACCTGCCGATGACGTCACCGCGATCGCCGGTCACGGCCTCACCGGCCGGATACGCGGACAGCAACTGCGCCTGGGCAAACCCGGGTGGCTCGATCCCGGCGCGCTCGCCGGAGACGTCACCCGATTGCAGAGCGACGGCGCCACCGTCGTGCTGATCGAACGCGATGGCACCGTCGTCGCCGCGATCGCGGTCCGCGATGAGCTTCGCCCCGAGGCCGCTGAAACGATCGGGCACCTGACGGCGCTGGGTGTCGACTCGGTCATGCTGACCGGGGACAACGACCGCACCGCCCACGCCTTGGCCACGGCCGCCGGAATCGACACCGTGCATGCCGAACTCCTTCCCGAAGACAAAGCCGACTTGCTGGCCACGCTAGCGCGCGGGCGGGCGATCGCCATGGTCGGCGACGGCGTCAACGACGCCCCGGCGTTGGCCACCGCCGATGTCGGTATTGCGATGGGAGCGATGGGTACCGACGTCGCTATCGAAACCGCCGATGTGGCGTTGCTGGGCGAAGATCTTCGCCGTCTCCCGCAACTACTGTCCCATGCTCGGCGCGCACGCCGAATGATGGTGCAGAACATAGGATTCTCTCTGGCGATCATCGGTGTGCTGATTCCGCTGGCCGCCACGGGCGTCCTCGGCCTGGCCACAGTGGTCTTCGTCCACGAACTCGCAGAAGTGCTGGTGATCGCCAACGCGATTCGTGCCGCCCGGACGAAAGCGCTGCCGGGCACCGGTGCCGTGCCCCGGGTATCCCCCGGCACGCTCAACATCTCGGTGGCGGCCTACCACGACACAGGTGACGCCTGCTGCGCCCCGGTATCAGCCACCACCCCCGTTCAGCCACGGTCGGTGCCCGCGGTACCCCTGCTGCCGGCTCCACGATTCCGCGGCGCGGCGACCAGCACGAGTTGTGCTGCCACGGCCGAACCAGGGTGCAGTTGCTGTTCGAGCCCGTCGGATGATGCCGATGACGTACCGAGTAGCTCGCCAACGTTTCATCGCGAGCGTCACTGAGGGCACCACGGCCGCGTCAGGTGCGTTGGCGTGATCTCCACGTGCGTACAATCAGTGCCGCCAGGACGGCGGCAGCACAGATCCCTTCTCCTGCTGCTCCGATCCGCGTCGCCAGGGTCGTCGTTGTCCTCAGCGGCATCCGCGCGATGAGAACATCGGGGGTGAACAGCGCTGTGCGTTGTGCAACGGTCCCATCAGATTCGATGACCGCGCTCACCCCACTGGTTGCTGCGATGACCACCGCCTTATCGTGCTCGACTGCCCGCACCCGCGACATCGCGAGTTGCTGGTAGGTCATCTCGGTGCGCCCGAACGTCGCGTTGTTGGTCGGCACGGTGATCAGTTGCGCACCGGCGCGCACCGATTCGGTCACCAGATCGTCGAACGCGACTTCGTAGCAGGTCGCCACCGCCACCGGTACACCGGCAAGATCGACAACGCCATCGCCTGTGCCAGGAACGAAGTTGCCGGCCCGGCTGGCGTAGGACGACAGCTGTGTCATCAGTCCCCGCAGCGGCAAGTACTCCCCGAACGGCACCAGCTGACGTTTGTCATGCTCCTGACCAGGACCGGTGACGGGATCCCACACCACCAACGTATTGCGGGACGTGCCGTTGCTCCCGGCGATCACCGCTCCCACCAGGATCGGCACCCCGATCGCCCGCGCGGCACGATCAATCTGCGCCGCAGCATCACGGTTACCGAACGGGTCGATGTCGGATGAGTTCTCTGGCCACACCACCACATCGGGACGCACGACCCGCCCAGAGCGGATCTCCTCGGCTAGGTCGAGGGTGCGTTGGACATGGTTGTCGAGCACTGCGCGTCGCTGAGCATTGAAATCCAACCCCAGCCGCGGCACATTGCCCTGCACCACTGCCACCGTCACCGACCGCTCCCCCGCGTCATCGCCTCCCCCCGCGGGCGTCATCGTCCACACCAGCAGTCCAATCACGGCAACCGTGGCCGCAGGCCCGACCCACGTCTGAGGCTGCCGGCGGATCACGGCCCCCGCCGCCGCGGCCAGGGCCGCGCCGAGCAGCACTACAACGAACGACAACCCCGGCGCGCCGACCAGCGCCGCCAACGGCAGGAGCAACCCGTCCGGTTGACCGAATGCGATTCGGCCCCAGGGGAAACCGCCAAACGGTATCCTGGAACGAACAGCTTCGACTGCCACCCAGGCGCCTGCCAACCACACAGGCGCGCCGCGCCATCTGCCCAGTGCCGCTGCCAACGTCCCGAAGATCCCGAACGCCACCGCCTGGACTGCTGCCAAGACCAGCCACGGCACCGCACCCACATAGATGCCGACCCACGGCAGCAAAGGCACGAAAAACCCCAGCCCAGCCAGATAGCCATAGCCGGATGCCGCCCACAACGACCGCCCCCGCAGCGTCACCACGAGAACCGCGATAGCCAACGGGGCGAGGAACCACAGCTGACGCGGAGGGAAACTCACGTACAGCATGCCGCCGGCGCCGACGGCAGCAGCGCTGCGCAACACCGGATGAAGCATCGGTGGAAACGACGCACCGGCCCGCCGAGCACCCGAAGAACTCACCACCGCGCACCGCACCCCTCACCAAAGTTGTCGAGCGCACCGATCCGCCCGCGGTCGCCCGGCCGGGGCCGCGCTTCTGTAAACTACTAGCTAACGTAGTAGTAGTTTGACGGGAGTGAACATCGTGGCAGGTCAAGCGCTGAAGGTTCGACTCGAGTCGAGGGTGCCCCGGTGAGCCGCAACGTCAAGATCTCACTGGCCGTGGTGTTCGTGTTCTGTCTGGCGCTCACAGTGGTGTTCGTGGTGTCCCGGGCCGGGGAGAGCGAACAGGCTGCCGCCCAGGCGAGCATGACGGTACGGGATGATTCCCCGCGACTATCGACTCCGACCGAGTCCAAGGCGACATTTGTCGAGTTCCTGGACTTCGAGTGTGAAGGGTGTGGGGCGGCGTACCCGGCGGTGGAGCAGCTTCGCCAAACATACGGCGATCAGGTCACTTTCGTGGTCCGCTACTTCCCGCTCCCCGGGCATTTCAACGCTGACCGCGCGGCACGGGCCGTTGCCGCCGCGGCCGAGCAAGGCCAGTTCGAACCGATGTACCGCAAGATGTTCGACACCCAACGCAGCTGGGGTGAGCAGCGGGTACCGCTGGATGATCTGTTCTTCTCCTATGCCCAGGAGCTCGGTCTGGACATGGATCGATTCGCCGCCGACTACAACTCGCAGGCCACCCGCGAACTCATCGACCGCGATGTCGCTGATGGCAAAGCGCTGGGTGTCACCGGTACACCCACCTTCTTCATCAACGACGAACTGATCAAACCCGAGAGCTATGACGATCTGAGCTCGGCGCTCGAATCCGCAATACGCCAGTGACCGTCCCACCACCACCCCGGCAGGCCTCGCTATCCTCACCCTCGGCGGCAGCTACACGATTTTCAGTGTCTCCGCGATTGCTCGCGTGGATCCTTGCGGTCTGCGGAGGTATCGGGCTCATCGCTGCGTTCACGCTGACGGTTGAAAAGTTCGAACTGGCAACCGATCCGGCGTACACACCGACCTGCAGTATCAACCCGATCGTCAATTGCGGATCGGTCATGGACACCCCCCAAGCAGCCGTCTTCGGGTTCCCCAACTCACTGCTCGGAATCGCCGGCTTCTCCGCGCTGATCGCTGTCGCGGTCCTGATGGGGAGCCGGCCGCCCACCTGGGTCATGATCGGGCTGCAGAGTGGGTTGACGGGTGCGGTGGTGTTCGTCCATTGGCTGATCTTCCAGAGCCTGTACCGAATCAACGCGCTCTGCCCGTACTGCATGGCCGTGTGGGTCGTTGTCGTAGTTGCCTTTTGGTATGTGAGCCTGCGCAATGCCGACCATGTCTGCCCACCCGGGAGAGCACGCCGAGCCCTCGATGCGATCCTCACGGTGCACACCGTAATACCGCTGGTGTGGGCGATGGCGGTGATCGCCCTCATCATCGAACGCTTCTGGTGGTACTGGTCCACGCTGGTGTGACCGTGGCCCGATTGACAGGGGTGAAGCATCGTCTCTCCCCTGGCAACGATCGTGCACTTCGTGCGCAGACCGGCGGCCGTGGGTGTCGTCGATGCGCCACCCCTCACGGGTGATGGGCTGCCAACGCTTCCTCCTGGTGACGCTGGGCACTGGTCTCGAGCTGGAAGGTGGAGTGCTCGAACGAGATGGCGAAGTGGGTCGCCACGCACGTTCGGATGTCATTTAAGATCGTGGGGGCGTGGCCGTCCTGGAAGCAGTCGTCATCGACCACCACGTGAGCGCTGATGACCGGGAGACCAGTGGCCACCGTCGATGCGTGGAGGTCGTGCACGTCCTGCACGCGGTCCATCTCGAGAATGTGGGCCCTGACGTCGTCCAAATCGATCTCCTTGGGCGTGAACTCCATCAGCACTCGCGTCGTCTCTGCCATGAGCTTGAGGGCGCGGGGTGCGATCAGTAGCGCAATGAACAGGCCGGCCAGTGCGTCGGCTTGTTGGAAGCCGGTGGTAGCGATGACGATCGCGGCGACAATCACACCCAGCGATCCCAGTGCGTCGTTGAGGACCTCCAGGAACGCCGCTCGCATGTTGAAGTTGGCCCCGCGTCCTGAGGCAAGCACCAGCATGGCGACGATGTTCGCCACGAGCCCGATGATTCCGAAGATCAGCAATTCGGTCGAGGGAACCTCTGGCGGAGCGAACAGTCTCCGCACGCCCTCAACAGCGGCGTAGAGCCCGACAGCAAGCAGCAGCGAGGCCTGCCCCAGAGCGGCGATGACCTCGATGCGCCGCAGTCCCCATGTGCGAGTCTTGCTGACCGGACGGTGCATCACGGTTGCTGCGACCAGCGCGACCGCCAACCCGATCGCATCTGTCGCAGCGTGCGCGGTGTCGGTCAGCAGCGCCAGACTTCCCGTGATCACCGACCCGACCAACTGGGCCACGACAATGATCCCCGTCAGAACAAACGCTATCGCCAGACGGACACGCAGCGACGAGTCGCTGGACGCAGGATCGGTTGGTCCGTGGTTGTGTCCGGCTCCCATACTTCGTACTCCCTCTCATCCACACCCAGATAGCCACGCTACCCGTATATATCAATACCTGCGCATATGACTATATGACAGACCGGAGCGGAACGCTACCAGCGGATCACGTCACGACTGACTCGGGATGTGCTGAGATGGCCCGACGTTGGCGGCGTGGAGGCGGTGTTTGTTCGGTCTCGTGAGGGTGCGGTGACCGGAAACAGGGGGAAGCGGTGACGTCGGATCGGGACCGCCACCACAGGGCTCAGATGGGTAGTTGAGTATCGGTGATGAACGCGTCGCGGACCCACACGATGAATTGATCCCACAGGCCGGTGATCAAGGCGATGCCCACCGCGATCATCATGGCCCCGCCGGCGATCTGGATCATGCGGGCGTGGGTCCGCAACCAGCCGAGGCTTCGCAACGCCCACGCCGAGGAAAACGCAAGCACAACAAAAGGAATGCCAAGGCCGGCGCAGTACGCCACGATCAGCGCGACGCCCTTGGCTGCGGTGGCGCCTTCGGTGCCGCTGGCCGTAGCAATGACTGCCGCGAGTGTGGGCCCCAGGCACGGGGTCCACCCGAGTGCAAAGACCCCGCCGAGCAACGGGGCGCCGGCGATGTTGGAGACGCGGCGGGGGGCGAACCGTCGTTCCTGTTGCAGTGCCGGCACCAGCCCGATAAACACCAAGCCCATGACGATGGTGACCACACCGCCGATACGTTGCAGGACTTCACGATTCACCACGAAAGTCGTGGTGACCCCAAGTACTGTGGCGGTCGCTGCCACGAAAACCACGGTGAAACCGATGACGAACAGGCCTGCGGCGAGCGCCACACGCGAGCGACCCCGTTTATTCGACTCCCCCACCGACACCGCTGGCGCCTCGGCGCCGACCACGCCAGCCAGATAAGACAGATACCCCGGGACGAGCGGGACCACACACGGTGAGGCGAACGACACCAGCCCGGCGATCACGCATGCGAGCAGCGCCAGCAGTAGCGGACCGCTGGCGACGACGTCAGCAAACGTCTCGCCGACCGAGGCTTGCAGTTCGACTGACTGCGCCGTCATGGGCGTTGTGTCACAGGCTCAGCGACGACGCGCTGAACTGTTGCCCCGAGTTCGTCGGCGGTGATGGCCTTGAGGAACACCGCGGCCGGACGGTGGTCGCGGTCGAGCACGATGGTCGTCGGCACCACCGACGTTGGAGTGGTCAGCGCAGCCAGAGTGATGCCGGCAAAGTCGTAGATCGAGGGAAAGGCGACTTTCCTGTCGACAATGAAGTCCTTCGCCGCTTGCCGGTTGTCGCGCAGATTGATACCGAGGAACTCGACCCCCGAGGTCTTGTTCTGGGCGTAGACATGCTCGAGGTCGTCGGCTTCTCCCCGGCAGGGTCCGCACCACGAACCCCATACGTTGATGACGACGACTTTGCCTGCGAAGTCGTCGAGTCCGATGGTCTGGTCGGTCACCACATCAGGGCCTGAGACGTCAGCGATCCTCTGACGGCTTGCAGGCGGGTCGTAGGTGATGACCGTCTGCCCGCCGGGTGAGACGAACTGAAAGGTTCCCCCCTGCGCAACGGCGTCGTCGCCAGCGCTACCACAACCCGACGCTACCCACGGCACCACGCACATCAGCGCCAGGATTGCCGCCCGCACCGCGGTTATCCTTCTCTCCTGCTGCACCAGCACTCCTTGACCTTGATCTACTACGCAGCGTGGTAGATCAACGTTCGCGTTGTCAACATAGCCGTAGTTTTTGCGATCTGCACCGGCCCGTAGACCCACGTCCCGCGGCGAGGGTTCTGCCGCGTTCATCTGACGTATCGGTGCGCTCAGCTGCGGTTCCGCTTGATTCGGTCGAGGTCCCGAGGCTGGGCATCATTGCTTATCTGCAACTACGTTTCCTAGTAGTAACGGCCGCCAGTTGCGACTGACGCTCAACCGGATCGTGTTACTGCTGTGACCTGTGGGGCCTATGGTTCGAACGGAGGGCTGCCAATCGGGGCCTCATGTGCACCTGGCGTGCGGTGCTGAACGTCAGTGCGTCGCGCCCGTCTCCGGAAGGTCTCGCTGGCATGCCTATGTCGTCCCTCATTCGCCGCTGCGGCGTTCCACGGCCCTGTCTGAGGCTGGGGGCCGTGGGAATTGTTGCTGCGGTTCTGCTGAGCCTCTCGCTTGACGCTCGAGCGCGCGCCGACGCAGATGACACCCATGTGGCCCAGCAGTTCGCCCAACTGGTCGCCGAGACGATCTCGGCATCCTTGGGGGGGCCGGCGATGGGGGAACTAGCCGACGAGATCCGGACCGTCAGCACATGTCTGGCCGATCGTGCGCGCCCGGTCGAGCCGTCGGAGCCAACGGATGACCCCATCACTGCGGTGGGTTGCTTTGCCGCCGTTCTCAGTGCGGGACGAGCAGCTGCCGAACTGGTTGTCGACGCGCTACCGATCGGGCGGTTGCTGGCGCTGCTGGCATTTGAGATGCGTCCCCACGATCCTGCGACCCCGCATCCCGCACCGAACGGTCCACCCGTCTATTCGTCGCCGTCGCCGGGGTCCGTAGTCGCTCCGACGAATGGTCGAATCACCTCCACCTTCGGTGACGGTCGAGGTCATCAGGGCATGGACATCGGCAACGACCTCGGCGCGCCGATTTTCGCGGTCACCGACGGCGAAGTGATCAACTCCGGCCCTGCCCAAGGCTTCGGATTGTGGGTACGTATCCGACATGCCGATGGAACAGTCACCACCTACGGCCATAACGACGACAACCTCATCGAGGTAGCGGCTCCGGTCACGGTCGGCCAACCCATTGCCACGGTTGGCAACCGAGGTAACTCAACCGGCCCCCACTTGCATTTCGAGGTGGCCGATGCATCCGGTGCTGCCCTCGACCCGGTGAGCTGGCTCGCCGAACGCGGCGTCCGTCTGCCCGCCGACGGCGACGCCGAACCTACTATCCCTCCCAACGAACCGCCGAGCAGCGGAAGTGCAGAACTCTGGCGGTAGGGAGCAGCGACGCGTAACCGCGATGACCCTCCGCGCCTGACATTGGTGAGGGAGCCGACTTTTCGTTGCCGCCATGTCGGTACTCGCCCGAGATTCGGGATTCCAGTACCAACTATGCTACCTAGTAGTTAATCGACTACAGTCCGTAGTTACGGCCCGGGAAGTCGCACGCAGGATGCGCGTGTTGCTCGATCAGGGCCACCGTTTGTCCGACTTAGATGGAGGCCTGATGACCGCGGTGTCCCCGCGCCCACCCGAGGTGGTCGCTACGCGGCCCTACCCCGAGCGGCGCAAGTCCAGAGGGTCATTCATCTACAAGCTGCTGACCACGACCGATCACAAGTTGATCGGCATGATGTACATCGTCGTGTGCTTCGCGTTCTTCCTCATCGGCGGCCTGATGGCGCTGCTGATGCGCGGCGAGCTCACGACGCCGGGCATGCAGTTCCTCTCGACCGAGCAGTACAACCAGCTGTTCACCATGCACGGCACGATCATGCTGCTGATGTATGCCACCCCCATCGTGATCGGCTTCGCCAACTTCGTACTGCCCCTGCAGATCGGCGCTCCCGACGTCGCCTTCCCGCGGCTCAACGCCCTCGGCTTCTGGCTGTTCGTCTTCGGCTCGACCGTCGCGATCGCCGGCTTCATCACCCCCGGTGGTGCCGCCGACTTCGGCTGGACCGCCTACACCCCGCTCAGCGACGCCATTCACTCACCCGGCGTCGGCTCCGACATGTGGTTTCTCGGACTGACAGTGTCCGGTCTGGGCACCATCCTGGGCGCGGTCAATATGGTCACCACGGTCATCTGTCTGCGCGCACCGGGAATGACGATGTTTCGCATGCCGATCTTCACGTGGAACATCCTGGTCACCAGTGTCCTGATCTTGCTGGTGTTCCCGCTGCTCACCGCGGCACTGCTCGGCGCCGAAGTCGACCGTCAATTCGGCGCGAATCTGTTCGATCCATCCAACGGCGGCGCCATTCTCTGGCAGCACATGTTCTGGTTCTTCGGTCACCCCGAGGTCTACATCATCGCGCTGCCGTTCTTCGGCATCGTCTCCGAGATTTTCCCGGTCTTCAGCCGTAAACCGTTGTTCGGGTACTCAGGACTGGTCTACGCCACCCTCGCCATCGCCGCCCTATCGGTCGCGGTGTGGGCGCACCATATGTATGTCACCGGCGCCGTGCTGTTGCCGTTCTTCTCCTTCATGACGTTTCTGATCGCGGTGCCGACGGGCGTGAAGTTCTTCAACTGGATCGGCACAATGTGGCGGGGCCACATGACGTTCGAGACACCGATGTTGTTCTCGGTCGGCTTCATGGTCACCTTCCTCTTCGGCGGACTCACCGGTGTGCTCCTGGCCAGCCCACCCATCGACTTTCAACTCTCCGACAGCTACTTTGTGGTGGCCCACTTCCACTACGTCCTCTTCGGCACCATCGTGTTCGCCACCTACGCCGGCATCTACTTCTGGTTCCCGAAGATGACCGGACGTCTGCTCGACGAACGCCTGGGCAAGATCCATTTCTGGCTGACGTTCATCGGCTTCCACCTCACCTTCTTGGTGCAACACTGGCTCGGAGCAGAAGGCATGCCCCGCCGGTACGCCGACTACCTGCCCTCAGACGGCTTCACCACGCTCAACATCATCTCCACCGCCGGCGCGTTCGTCCTCGGCATCTCGACCTTGCCGTTCCTGTGGAACGTCTTCCGCAGCTACCGCTACGGCGAGGTCGTCACCGTCGACGATCCATGGGGCTTCGGCAACTCCCTGGAATGGGCCACCAGTTGCCCACCGCCGCGCCACAACTTCACCGAACTCCCCCGCATCCGGTCGGAGCGTCCAGCGTTTGAACTGCACTACCCGCACATGGTGGAGCGGATGCGCGCCGAAGCTCACGTCGGCACACGGCACGGTGAACCCAGCGAGACCGCAGAAGAAGTCCGCCGTGCGCCGCTGACCACCGGAGACCATGAAGCATCTACAGATCCCGACCCGGAGAGCCGACCGTGAACAACTCCCCCTTCCCTGCCCTCGACCAGGCCGCCGTCCCGCGATCGCGCCGCCCGCTGACCGTTCCTCGATGGTTCGCCATCCTCGCAGTCGGCTACACCGCGTTGATGACCTTTGCGTTGACCCTGCTCGCAGGTTCTGTCCTCGCTCAGGGCACTCCCCTGCTGCTGTGGCTGATCGCGGCGACCGCGGCAGCCTGCGCGGCCCGCGGAGCAGCCGCGATCGCGGCCCGCACAGCACAACCAGCGCGCGGCCGTGCGCTGCGGCGGTAGCCGGTCGCGTCATCCATCGGCCCAACTCTGCGTGATCAGAGCCTTGCCTGCGGGGCGTGGTGCTGCACAGCGCCACGTGGGCCATGTCGAGACTGCACGCCCCGATGCATAGCTGACGCGATCCCGGTATGACCCTGGTGACGTGGATTATGCATCCTGTTGCGACAGTCTCTCGGCTGGCGGGTCCGATGGCGAAGATGCACTCTGGGCCTCGCGGGCGCGGCGCGCGCGGGGCGTGCGCGGGGCGTGCGCGCAACACCATGAGACACGCGCCGGTGAAGGTCGTCGTTACCGGTGGCGCAGATGAACGAAACGTCGCCGGGTTTGCGACACTAACTGCTGAAGAGTGAACGTGGCGGTGCGGGGACTCACGCGGTGAGCCCATGCGCAACAACTGAGAGCACCGGAAGTGCTGCAAAGGTACACAATGCGGCACCCAGAAGTGGCAGTACACTCGCCGCTGCGTACTTCGATTTGGTCGGCTCGATCACGCCATTGTCGAGCATGCGCAGCCGGTAGCGCGTGGAGTGCTGCATGGGGGTCCCGGGGCCTACGCCCTGACCGGTGACATGGGCCAGTGCGCTGCGTACCGCAGCCGTGCTGGTGACCCGGGCTGCCGACATGTCGGCATCCACTTCGATCAGGGCCGCGACCGCCGCTGGCGCCCGCCGAAACAGCGGTACGAAGGGCAGAGCACGTGCCATGACGTCGCAGACCGCCAGGACCCGGTCGTGACGAGACCTTAGATGGGCGAACTCGTGTGCCAGTACTGCTGCCCGCGCCTCGGCCGGCACGCGTGTGCGCAGCGCGCTGGTGGCTACCACGAAACCGCTGCGTCCGCCGACGCAGTAGGCCATGGGGTGGGGATGATCGATCCAGAGTACGTCGGGGGTATCGGGTTCGGTGCTGCCTACCACCGCAACGACGTCGCGATGAAGGCGTTGCACACGTTGCACATCGCGCGTGTGACGAGCGCACGACATCGCGGTGCGAGCGACCACGGCGAACAGCACGACGGCGACGGTGATGCCATACACCTGGCTGAAATCGTCGCGCACCGCATGCAGGACAGCGCCAGCGCACCGAGCCAACGTGTCGACGAAACGCTCCGCAGGCGGCGCATCGGGCCATAAGGCCGACAGCGCCGACAGGAGAAGCAGTCCCACCGCAGTGGCAATGCTGCTGACCCATGCGGTGATCACTACCCGCGGTGACCATCGCTGTGGCAATCGGTCGAGAACGTAAGGACCCAACACACCCAGCACGGCCGCGCCCACCAGGTGGGCCAAAGCAACGCTCACACTCTCAGCGCCTTCTCGGACGATCCGTCCGCGTCCGGGACAAGTGTTCACTGAGGACCTCGCGCTCCTCGGGGGTAACCATCCGCGCGAAATGCATCAGGACCGCCGTGGAATCGCCGCTGGCATCGAGCACCCGTCGCAGTGTCTGCGACGTCGCCTCCTCCCGCGACTGCAACGGGAAGTACCTGTAGGCGCGGCTGATCTTCTCGCGTCCGGCGAAGCCCTTCTTGTGCAGATTGGTCACCACGGTCAACACCGTCGTGTACGCCAAATCGCGATCGGCCAACGCATCGACAATGTCGTGCACACTCATCGCCGCAGAAGCGCCCCACAGCACGTCCATCACTGCGCGTTCCAACGAACCCAATTGAGTCACCGTCGCCTGCCTGATCGCCTTGTCTTTGCTGCCAGTCTAGAACAAACTACCCTGCTTAGTAGCCGAAGGTGGCTTCGCCAGGTTGGCCGCCACCATCTGACACACTTTTCGCATTTCCTGCGGTGCCATGACTCACCTCACCGCCTACTGAAAGCGCCACTCGTGACCGACCTCGTTGACGACACGTACTCGACCCGCCGCATCCAACTCGATGTAGGTGGCATGACCTGCGGTGCGTGCGCAGCCCGAGTGGAACGCAAACTCAACAAGATTGACGGCGTACGCGCCTCGGTGAACTACGCTACTCGGCGGGCCACCGTGGAACTCGATAGCCACGCAGGCGTGGCCGATGCGATCGACGCTGTTCACACGGCAGGCTATTCGGCTACGGAACTGACCGAGCAGGCTCCTCCTGTCAACGAGGATGCGTCGACGGCGAAGGCGCTGTTCACCCGACTGATCGTCGCGCTGGCCCTGTTCGTGCCGCTGGCCAACCTCTCCGTAGTGCTCGCCGTCATCCCGGACCTGCGTTTTCCCGGGTGGCAAGCGGTGTTGGTGGCGCTTGCCACACCAGTCGTGACCTATTGTGCGTGGCCGTTCTACCGCACCGCGGTGCGTACGTTGCGGACCGGTGTGGCCACGATGGACACCCTCGTCTCGCTGGGAGTGCTGGCCGCGACCGCCCTGTCGATGTATTCGATGTTCTCGGCCGATGCGATGTCTGCCGCGGGTCAGGGGGTGTGGTCAGCGATCTTCTCCAGTGACTCGATCTACCTCGAAGTTGCCGCCGGCGTGACGGTCTTCGTGCTGGCGGGACGCTACTACGAAGCGCGTGCCCGCACACAAGCTGTCCAGGCATTGAGCGCGCTGGCCGCGCTACGCGCAACCGAGGCCCGCGTCGAGTGTGCAGGGGGTACGAGCATGCTCATACCCCTGGCGGAACTCAAAGTCGGTCAACGACTCATCGTGCTGCCGGGTGAGACCATTCCCTCGGACGGGCATGTGATCGAGGGCACAGCCAGTGTGGACCTCAGTGCGATGACCGGAGAGACGACGCCGGTGCAAGTATCAGCCAACCACCGCTCCACCGCAGTCGGGGGCACTACCTGCCTCGACGGGCGATTACGGGTGGAAGTCACTGCAGTCGGTGACGACACACGCCTTGCGGAGATGATCGCGCTGGTCGATAGCGCACAGATGGCCAAGGCCCGCGCTCAACGGGTCGCTGACCGTATCGCCGCGATCTTCGTACCATGCGTCATCGCCCTGGCTGTGAGCACTGTCGTGGGCTGGTCACTAACCGGAGCGTCCTGGGAGCACGCCGTGAGCGCCGCGGTGGCCGTGCTGGTCATCGCCTGCCCGTGCGCGCTGGGCCTGGCCATGCCGATGGCCCTGGTGATCGCCACCGGGCGCGGCGCCCAACTGGGAATCTTCCTCAAAGGGCATACCGCATTGGAACTGTCCGGGACGATCGATGTGGTGGTCTTCGACAAGACCGGCACTCTCACCAATGGGCGACCTCAGGTCAGCGGCGTGTACACCGTCGACAACAACAGCACGGAGTTGATCCTTGGCTGGGCCGCGACACTCGAGCAGCACACCAGCCACCCCATCGCTACCGCTATCGCCGCAGCGGCCGGTCCGCAGTCCCTTCCTGCACCGGTCGAGGTGGTCACCGACGTCGGCAGTGGCGTGCGTGGAGTGATCGACGGCCTGAGGGTGCAGGTGGGCTCGCCGACGTGGATTGCCCGTACCGCTGCGGTGCCTGCCGCGCTCGACGCGCAGCGCGCTGACGTCGAACGCTCTGGTGGCACCGCGGTGTACGTCGCAGTCGATGATGCAGTTCGGGGCCTCATCGACATTCGCGATAGCGCCAAACCCTCTGCTCGCCAGGCAGTCGATGAGTTGCACCGCATGGGACTTCGCACGTTGTTGGTCACCGGCGACAACGCCGGCGCAGCGCAGCGCGTAGCAGCGCAGGTCGGCATCGATGACGTGACCGCCGGGGTGCTCCCGGCCGAGAAAGTGGCCATCATCGACGACGCGCGCAGGAGCGGTGCCTGTGTGGCGATGGTCGGTGACGGCATCAATGACGGGCCCGCTCTGGCTTCGGCGGATCTGGGCATTGCTATCGGTGGCGGTACCGATGTCGCTATCGGCGCCGCCGACATCGTGTTGGTGCGCGACGATCTCACCACCGTCGCGTTGGCCCTGCACCTCGCCTCGGCCACCCGACGGACGATGCGCACCAATCTGGCATGGGCGTTCGGTTACAACATCGCCGCACTGCCGCTTGCTGCCGCTGGACTGCTCAACCCCCTGATCGCCGGGGCGGCAATGGCCTTGTCATCGTTTTTCGTCGTCTCCAACAGCCTGCGTCTGCAGAACTTCGCGCGTGTAGACCACTGAGGGTGACAGTTGCTGGGTCGGTGCCAGCTGAGACACCATCGCTGCGACGGTTCGAGAGTCGCTGCCATCAATGGCGACGGACTCGGGCAGATCGGGCCGGCGTTCGGCACGCACCCACTGCACCAACAGCACCAGGCAGACCACCACCATCGGAATCTCGCTGATCACTGCGGCCACCACACCGCCCGCCCACTGCGTGCGCGCGAGGTCGGGACCCCACGGCAGTTGCAACTGGCTGTAGAAGGATTCACCGATCACCGTCGTGGAGGTCATCAGTGCGATACCAAAAAAGGCGTGAAAAGGCATGACGGCGAACAGCAGACCTAGGCGCGCCAGAATCGGCAACTGCTTGGGGCCCGGGTCGATCCCCACAGAGACCCAAAAGAACAGGTACCCAAGGGCGATAAACAGCACGCTCATCAAGACGTGCCCCCAGTGGTAGCGGACGAGTACGTCGAACACCGGTGTGAAGTACACCAGAAACGACGAGCCCACAAACAACGCGAACGCGACAACTGGATTGAGCAGTAGATGTACGCCTCGGGAGCCGAGCAGAGTCAGCAGTCCCCGCCGGCACGCCGCTCCACCAGTGTTACCTGCCGTTGGCAGCACCCTCAACAGCAACGTGATCGGTGCGCCACCCACCAGCAGAATAGGTGCGATCATGGTCAAAGCCGTGTGTTCGGCCATGTGCACGCTGAACAGAGCATTGCCGTAGGCCTTCAATCCGGAGCTGGTGGATACCACCACCACAGCGCAGCCCGTGACCCATGACGCGGTCCGCCGTATCGGCCAGCGATGTCCACCGCCCCGCTCCCGCCTGGCGGCTACGACATATCCCACGGCGCTCACCACCGCTGCCACACCCACCACAAGATCAACACGCCACAACGACACCAGCGACCCGACACCGGGCGGGCCAGGAAGCGAATAACCCAGGTACACGTCCCACGCAGTGAATGGGTGGGCAATCAACCCGGGTGCGACCCGGGTGTCCATCACCGCCCAACACGCCACCGCTGCCAGCGCAGCCCCCGCGGCAAGGGAAGAAGCAGTTGCCGACATCGGCACACCCCGGCGCAGGCGCACAACATCGGCGATCACAAGCACCGCCAGTACACCCACCAACAGCCCCGCAGCGCGACCGAAAGCCGACGACCACACGCCCGGAGTCCGCAGCAGCACCACCACACACACCGCGCCCACCAGAGCTGTCACATCGGCGCCCAAGACGACATAGCTGACACGTCGGTCGGCCGCCCTGTCGATGGTCGCCGACCCCAAACCACGAGCCCTAAACCGGTCGGCCCACCGCAGCCCCACCGACACCGCCAAGCTCGCCGCGAACACAATCACCGCGCCGGTCGTGTAATCGTGGTCAGGCCCCTGCGCGGCATTACCGACCACAGGCAGCGCGAGCACCCCGACCGTCGCGGGAACCACCAGCGCCACCTGGACCGACCACCGCAGCGACACCGAACCGACCAGCACCACGACACCCGCTGCCGCCACAACCAGCCACGCCAGCGCCGGCAAACTCACACTGAACGCGTAACCAACCTTGCCGCTGGACACCATCGCGCCCACGGACACACCAGTGGTGTCCGCGGCCGACGTAACCGCCATCAGCACCGCAACAACCACACCAAACCCTGCAGCGCGGCGGACGCGGCGAAACACCGGATACACCGCAGCGTCAATGAACCCCTGCGAGTCGGGAGACGCGGTGAGCACCACCGAAACTAACCCTCCGAGGACCGCCGCAGCCAACGCAAAGCCAGCAAAATTGCCGACCACATCGGCCACAGCCGTACCCATCCCCGGGTAAGGATCCGCACTCTCGACATAGCGAGTGGCCCCGGACGCCCAGGCGTACACCGCCAACACCAGCATCAGCCCACCGACCAGCAACGGCGCCACCACCCGAAGAGGAACTGCGCGCAGCAGTCGCGACTGGATTGACGAGGTGTCAGCCTCCGGCAACGCCTTTGATTCGCCCACCAACCGTATGCTACTACTGCGCATAGTAGTTAACTCACATGGATCGAGGGCCGCGGTGATCGACGACCTACTCCTGCGGTGGATCGTCACCGCCATGTTCGCGATCGGAGCGATCGACAGCATTCGCACCCTAGCCGCCCACCGCAGCGACCTGCGGCTCTCAGTCGTGCACTGCCTCATGCTCCTGATGTCGCTGGCGATGATCGTCATGGCGTGGCCACAAGGCAATCAGCTCCCACTGCTGCCTCTGATGCTGCTCTTCGCTCTCGCCACAGCAATCGCGGTCGTCTTCGCGGTGCCGAAGACGACCGCGCGGCGGCTTTACGTCTCTACCGCAGTGATGATGGCCTCGATGGTGTGGATGTATGCGGTGATGAGCCGGCACAATTCCACATCCGCCGTTCCCGCTGCCACCGCCCCCGCACACCACGGAGGCCCGTCGGGGGCCGACGCCATCAACGAGATGACACCGCTGCACGGCCCGTCATCAGATCCCATGTGGATGGGGTCGGTCACCTTGCTACTCGTGCTCGGCTTCCTCGCGCTCACCCTCTACTGCGCAGCCCGGTCAATTCAGCTGCCACGCACCGCGGCCCCAGCGCCACCACTGTCAAACGCTGTAGCGACGCTTCGCCGCCCGCATCTAGAGTTCTCGTGGATATGCCACACGTTAACCGCCGGTGGGACAGGAATCATGTTCGCCGCTCTACTCTGACAGGCCACCCGAGCCTCAGAGTGAGCGGTCATTCCCGATATCGCTACGGCCGCCGCGCAGCGCATGCTCATCACTGTCGCGTCTGCGGCTGTTCATGACCGTAACGCAGAAGCGATATCGCCGGGAACCGGCATCGGGCGCATCAGACCGGCGGCAACACGTCCGGTGTTGCCCTCGGGGTAGCGTCCGCTCAGCGATCCGGGAGCGGCAACGATGATGCGCACCACCTGGCCGAGCGCTTCGCGCCGATCATGTTGGTGCACAGCGAATCTGAACATCGAAATGTGGTTCTGAGTATGCAACCACGGGTCCGGCTGGGACACGATGTGGGCGCGTTCAAGATGGTGCCAGCGCTGCTCTGCCACCTCGGCGGCGGCGGCCGCTGCCATCTCTGCCCGGTAGAGGTCACGGGCTGCCTCACTAATGCGAGCCATCGCCAGCCTCCTCGGCGCAGCACGGATCATCCAACGCAAGTACCAGCCCGAGTAGATCGTCGAGTGCATGACCAATCCGGCTATTAGCCAGTTCATACCGACTCCGTCGACCCTCAGGTACCGCGACCACCAAACCGCATCCCCGTAGGCAGGCCAGGTGATTCGACAACGTTTGCCGCGACACCCCAATCGCCTCAGCCAAGTCCGCCGGATAGGCTCCACCATGGCGCAACCGAACCAACACCTGCGTTCGCGTCGAATCGGATAGTGCGTATCCAAACCTCGTCAACGCGTCATGCTGCGCTTCTACCACCGTGCTCACGCCAAAATGATACATGACTCGATGTATTCACGCACATCTGAACAGTAAAGGTCAGGACTTCCGTCCGGCTCGATTAAGGCATAATCCTTTGCCTGTGCCTGACATAGCATGAGATTATCGGTGTACTCCAGATTGGAGATCTGTCTGACTCCTGGCCGTGCTGGTGCGGCAACCATTCGGGTTCTCCGAACTGCCACCGGAAACGCGAAAGCGAGTTTCGAGGCTGCCGCAGGTCTATTCTATTTGCATGGTCGATGGTGGAGCATATGAAAAGAGTCTCCTTGACCTGGGAGCTCTTGGGGAGTTGGCGCGGCTCGCCGCGCGCGATACTCCATTGCCACCCACACCGGCCCTGAGTTTCACTAATCCGGAAACACGTGAAAGCATTCAGGTTCTGGGTCCTCATTGGGCACTTGATCATCAAGCAACAACCCGGCGCGCTCTTGCGCCTCTCTCTGAAGACAACGAGTACGTAGACGTTGTTATCGCCCTCTTGCCCGATGGCACACTCCAGCGAATAAGGGTGATCCAAAGCACCTTTGCCACTGGAAGTGGCTCGCCAACCTACACCGACGAGCCGGATGTCCGTCCTGTCACGGAGGCTGATGTCGAGCGCCTTGATTTCAGTATGGTTCGCAGTGTGGAACCTCCAGTTGAGAATTACGAAGATTGGGGCATGAACGAGAAGCTTGGATTCTGGGGCACTCGTCGTGGGCGTGATGTGGTTGGGTCGGCGCTGGTACATAGGTCACGAGGCGCGGGCCTAGCGCACGTGTTGAATTCCGTCCGAAGTGGGACCCTGGCCGCGCTCCCCAAGCCCGTTCGGCTGCACGACGTACCCGCATCGATGCGCCCACTTGGGGACCCCAAAGGGTCCGAGAGCGTAAAGATGCAACGAAAAGTCAGCCTCGGCAGGGCATTCAGTCTGTTAGGTAGTCGTGCACTTGTTGCGATCGGCGTTTGGATGGCGCTCGGTCTTCTGATTCTCGCCTCGAACAACGTCGGTGACGATCCAGCGTTCGCAGAGGGAAGTTACACGGACGTGGCGTGGAGTCTCGTCTGCACTCTTATTCTGGGCTTCCTCATCGACGTCTTCATCGGAATCGGAAAAGGCCAGACATTCGTTGTAGGCGCACTCGTAGGGATCGCACTGTTTCTCTACGTCGCGGTATATCGGGCAGGGCTCTGGGATGAGTTTGTGGGGCCTACCCCGGCGACTCCCACTCCGATGGATCTTTCGATGTTCTGGGTAGCGCCTATTGCCGGTTTGGTCGGGTACTTGCTGTCCTCGCTACTCGTGAATCGGCATCAGGTGCACGGCTGAGCGATCTGCGGCCTCGGACGGTGCAATGTCACCCGACGATTGCTAAGGTTCATCCATACTTGGAGACCTCGGGCGCGGGACTGAACAGTCGCCCTGCGCGTCAACGATCTGGAGCTGGCGGTGTTGCAGCTGACCTTTCCATCTGCCTGCGGCTCGCAAACTACCTGACTGGGAATCCGGAAGGCCAGCGACCACAGTGCCCGCGCGATTAACTGGATCGGTCCCGTCCCAGATCACAGGTCATGCGTCACTATCTCAGTCACGATCCACGCAAATGCGGAGTTCACAGTCGCTGGCGCTTGCAATAGAAATCGATGATGCAGTTACTTCCAGTGGCCGTCATGCTCTGGACAGACCAAACCAGTGCTGTTGCATTTGTTGCAGGTGAGTTTGCCTCCAAGACCGCTTGCGCGACCCCCGTTACACGCTCGACAGTCGTGAAGCTTCCTGTGGCACTTGCGACATTCCATTCTCCTGATTCCCTTCTTGGCGGGTAGTAGGCTAAGAACTCCTTCTGCCGACCTCAGGCGGCCCACGAAGTAGTTCAGCTCCAACGGGTACAGTCTGACTTGACCTCACGACGGTTCAAGATTGTTCTCTGAGTTCGCCTGGCTAAATCGTGGTCCCTCCCTCGCGGAAAATCACGGTTTTCGGAAGTATTGCGGCCGATCAATCGCCGAGTGAATCCGCTCTTGCCCGAGAGAGGGCCGCCACCAAGAAGGCCGGCCGTCACAGACTCCCCGAGACCACCCTGTCGGTGGTCTTGAGTGTTCGTTCCGAAACTGCTGCGAGCGCGGTCGGCGTCCGCCGTGGGTCGCGCGGCGACAGTTTGTCAGATGCGGTCGGTACAATAATCACAGCGGTGTAAGACCGAGTGGTCGGCGGATTTGTCGCTGGCCACCCAATGGATATTCGCCCTCCCAATATACGGCTGCCTAAGGAACCTCGCGATGCCACAGACCTCCGGCTCGACAAATGCCGACGCCGCGGAGAGCACCGAACTCGCCGCGGCCGTGGATCGGGCGGGGAAGCGCGTAGCCGTCCGGGACCTGGATGCCCGGAGGGTGTGGGTCGATGCCGGTGGGCGGTGCACTTTCTGCAAGGAGTTCCTCGCCGACAACGAGACCACGGGGCAGTCTGTCTTCACCGGTCAGTTGGCTCACATTGTTGGCGCCACCGCTGAGAAGGGCTCGCCCCGCGGTCAGAGCGCCAAGACGCCACAAGAGAGAGCGCTCCCTGAGAACTTGATGCTTCTGTGTCCTGGCGAGCATAAGGTTATCGACACCTTCGAGCACTGGGCCACCTACGACGAACAGCAGCTCCTCAGCTTCAAGCAGCAACACGAGCGCGACGTTCGCGAGCTGACGGGGTTGTTGCGGAAGCCGAAGACCACAGTGATTCGTGTGTCGGGGGACGTCAGAGGTCATGCAGTCGACTTCAGTAAGCAGGCCGTCATCCGAGCCCTCCTGGAAGAGCAGCGCTTCCCCGATTTCAGTCTTCACGACGATAACCAGAACTGTGAGGTTGACCTTCGGGCTTACGACGGTGAGGACAGCAGCGACGACATCTATTGGCAATCAACCCGCCTCACGCTCACAAGGCGCCTTCGGCCACTGAACAACCACCTCAAGACCAAGGAGATCGACCACGTTTCGGTGTTCGCGCTCGCGCGCATTCCGATCCTCGTTCAGCTTGGCATCTTGCTAGATGACGTCACAAACGTCACCGTTCACAACCGTCGCCGCGGAAGCGGGGATGGATGGGGCTGGTACGCGAAGGAGCGCACCGCGAACCTGTCATTTGATGTGATCGAGGTACCTGGTCAGGGCGATCCGGTTGTTACGTTCAGTATCAGCGGCCCCGTAGATCTCGATGCACTCCCAGCGCAGTTGCGCGGCAAGCCGCGCTTTGACATACGTGCCAGGGGTGTCGCCCTGAGCCCCACGACCCTACGGAGCGCCGAGGACCTCGGGGCGCTCATCGACATATGGCGCGAAGTCCTCGCAACCCTCGAGAATCACTATCGCAACCAACCGATCAGCCTCGTCCCAGCGGTATCTGCAGCCGCTGCCGTCGAGATCGGTCGCGCACACATGACAGGAGTCCACCCGACGTTCCGGGTGTTCGACCGCATCAACAACTCATACGCACTGGCTTTGGAGACAAATTGAAGTCCCAGCATGTACCCCGACTCCACAAGATCCAGCGAAAGCAGCCGCACAGATGACAATTCTCGCCGACACCAAGGAAGCTCAGATCTCGCAGCTCCTCGGCGCCACCATCGAACAACTCGATATCACCGACGAAGCGTTTGACGCTGCGGAAAGGTGCTACCTGCATCTTGGTGAACATCTCTCCCAGGCGAACGCCCAGGTCTACGTGCAAGGCAGTTTCATGCTCGGCACTGTCGTGCGCCCACACCACCGAGACGGCGAGTACGACCTCGATCTCGTGTCGAAACTCGACGTCGCGAAGACCTCGACCACGCAACAGGAGCTCAAGGACAGGGTCGGCGCGCTGCTCAACGACTACCACCAGGAGCACGTCGGCGAGGGCTGCGAAACCCCCATCGGACTCTCTGAGGGGCGCCGGTCCTGGTGCCTGCATTACAACAAATTTCACATGGATGTCCTCCCTGCTATTCCCGACGCAGCTTCAATATCGACGACCGCGATCGAGCTCACCGACCGCAACCTGAGATACTGGCAAAAATCCGACCCACTTACCTACGTCGAGTGGTTCCGCACCCAGTGCGCCAAACAGCTCGCGCAGGAACGTGCCAGGCTGGCCAAGTCCTACGGGTCGGTAAATGCGGTACCGACCAATCGGGTCCGTACGCCCCTCCACAGGGTCGTGCAGATCCTTAAGCGGCACAGAGACATCTACTTTGCCGACGACCTCGACGATCGCCCACCGTCCAGTCTCATCACCACCCTTGCCGGCAACGCGTACGAGGGAGAGACGGATCTCGTTCTCGCAACCTCGAGCGCAGTGCAACGAATGCCTATGTACATCGAGAAGCGCAGCGGGCAGTACTGGGTGGAGAACCCCGCATGTGAGGGGGAGAACTTCGCGGACAAGTGGAATGAGTACGAGTCTCGCCGGCTGAAGTTCGAGAATTGGCGATCCGCTGTCGAGCGCGATCTCGACGCGCTCCTACTTGAAACCGAAGGCACCGTCGCACTCAACCAGCGGATGGCGAAGTCCTTCGGCGACGTCCCTGTTCAAGAGGCCTTGAAGACACTGGGAGCTCGGGCAAACAGTGCGCGCGAGTCCGGGAAGCTCCACTTCGCACCGGGAGGGCGTCTCACAATCGCTGCGACGGCAACTGTCGTCCCGCCACACAGGTTCTTCGGTGACTCCACGACACGGTAGGCGGCTAACCGTCACCCAACAAGCAGTTCGTCTACAGCAACAGTTCCCCGACACACGCAAACCTGTGGTGAAGGCCGGCAACCTGGTCTGGTCAGTCACACTGCAACCAACACCGATGAGCGTCGACTACACAGTGCGAATCACCTACAAACATCGGCAACGCCCCCAAGTGAAAGTGCTTACCCCACAACTCAAGTCGCGTCCACGTGAACCGCTACCCCACGTCTACCGCGGCAACGAGCTGTGCCTGTACTACGGGGATGAGTTCGTCGGCTCCGAGCACTTCATCGCCGACACCATCGTCCCGTGGGCAACCGAGTGGCTCTATTTCTACGAACACTGGATGTCCACCGGCGCGTGGCTGGGTACCGAGGCGCCGCACTCGCCCGGGAACTCAAAGTAGGCGATCATATGGTCACATTCGATTGCACGGTCAACCTAATCCATCCCGGCATTTCCGGAGAGCTCAGGTAGTGAGTGCCTCCTCCGCACGCCTCCCCCTTCCGTGACAACTGTCACGGCCGAGTCAACGGACAAATGAAAGGACCACCGACGCGACGCGCCGGTGGTCCCATAACGGCTCTTCGAAGTTGAGCGGGCAATGCCTGGTCAGGGCCGCGGCGTGTCGTTGAGGTGAGACGCCCCTGGTCTCCGGAAATCTGGATGTTGCGAAGCATCAGAATTCTTGAAGGAGTACCAGGGGCATGGCCGAGCCTACGTCGTTGTTGTTGGGGTTGGAAGGACTGGAGGTCACCGCGGTGACCAGGGGCACCGATCGCAGTCGGGTTGTCGATGTGGTGACCGCGGATCGGCGGGCGGCACATTGCCCGCAATGCAAGGTTGCTTCGTCATCAGTGAAGGGCCACGCGGTGACACGGCCCCGCGATATCCGATACGGGGATGACCCAATCATGTTGCGGTGGACCAAAACCCGATACTACTGCGTGAATCCGGCGTGTGAGCGGCGTTCGTTCACTGAGTCGATACCGCAGATCCCGCCGCGGCGACGAACCACCACCCGGTTGCGCACTCAGATCGGCCGTGATGTCGGTGAGGCTGCCCGCTCGGTCAGCGAAGTCGCCGCCAGCGTGGGCGTGTCGTGGCCGACCGCGCATGCCGCGTTCATTGAGCACGCCAGCAAGGTCCTCTCCACGCCGAAACCGGTGCGTGTCCTCGGCATTGATGAAACCCGCCGTGGCAAGCCCCGATGGACTCGTGACGTCGACGGGCGGCGGTGGGTGCGTGTCGATCCGTGGGACACCGGGTTCGTCGATCTGAGCGGTGATCAGGGGCTGCTGGGCCAAGTCGAGGGCCGCACCAGCAAGGCGGTCACTGACTGGCTCACCACCCAAAGTAAGCAGTTCCGCACCGAGATCACCCATGTGGTGATCGACCCGTCCGCAGCGTATGCGGCCGCGGTCACCACCGAGCTGCTTGCGAATGCGACTCTGGTTGTCGATCATTTCCATCTGATCAAGCTCGCCAACGACGCCGTCACTGGGGTGCGGCGGCGGGTCACCTTCGATGCCCACGGTCGCCGTGGCCGGAAACAAGACCCGGAATGGGCCAACCGACGGCGCCTGCTCACTGCGCGAGAACGATTGTCGGACAGATCATTTGCGAAGATGTGGAATGCTCTTATCGACAACGACCCCACCAGTGAGATCCTCACCGCCTACATCGCGAAAGAGGAACTTCGCGCACTGCTGGCCTGCGCCCGCGAAGACGCCGACGACAGCGAGGTCCGCCGGCGTCTGTACCGCTTCTACACCTGGTGCGCCGAGGCGAACATCCCCGAACTCACCCGCCTGGCCGCCACCATCGAGACGTGGTGGCCGGCGATCCTGGCATTCGTGCACACCGGCCTGACCAACGCCCGCACCGAGGGCTACAACCGGCTGGTCAAACAGGTCAAACGCGTGGCCTGCGGCTTTCGTAACACCGAAAACTCACGCCGCCGGATACGATTCCACTGCACCCGCGCCCAGCGGGCCAACAACCAGCAATTCCACTGCTGAGCAGTGCCCGGCTAACTTCGAAGAGCCCCCATAACCGGCAATCCAGGTGGTCCCTTCACGGTGGCAAATGACAACCGACATTGGCGAGTTTCCATAGATTTGGCGAATCTGACTCCATAAACTGTGTCCATGACGGAGTACTGCGACTGCGGCCGGGCGGCGGGCATGCTCTGCCGCGTATGTCGGATCCCCACCTGCCAATACCATCGTTTCGCTCGCCGAAATTTGTGCCTCGGTACCGATGTGTATGCCGACGCGGAATGTGAAACATGGCTGGGCGATGGCCTGTGCAATTCATGCTTGCCAGCGCAATGTGATCAAGAACTGGAGTCAAATGTCTTGCCTCAGATTCGCGTTGGAGGTGCCAACTCTTTTGAGCGTGCCTGTGCGGTAGCGACCGCACAGGAGTATCGATTTCAGGATCGGCTGTCTGCGAGGCTTGGGGAGCTGTCACCTAGACCAGTTCTAGTATGGAGGCTGGTCAATTGGCGCGGACCTATGGATAAAGGCTTACCTGCGAAGGAATTTGCAAGGCAATTCGCTGATGCGGCGGCTAGGCGAAAGTTAAAGCCGCAAGAAATCCGAATCTCCGTGTTCAGGCGTCGGCAGGTCTATGCGGTGTTGGGCTCGTACGACGACCGTGGCCGACCTCGGAAGCCGTGGTATTTTGTCACTACGGATGGTGTGCAAATGTATGAGGTACTGACGGTGGACCAGTACCGGGCAGTGGACCCGGCGACCGTCGTTGATATCTATGAAGGAGTAGGCGTGACGCTCGACTTGAGCGTGCTTGCAGAACACCACTTCTCCCCCTACGAATAAGGGCCTGTGGGCCTGTGCGCTTTCACGGTTCAGGTCGATAGATGCGAGGGTCGTGTTGTTTCAGCGGTCGCCCCTCCCTGGTCAAGACTGCGAACCCGGCCGAAGGAGTGGAGGCCGACGGCTGCAACTACGAAGCTTGAGACCCAAGAACCGGCAGTCAGGCACTCTGTAGAACATTCGCCACGGATTTTGACAAGATTCTCGGCTCACGAATTTCACCCAGGATGGCGAGCCGCAGGTCAGTGCCTTGCCGTTCGCCACTCCCCTTGCCCGTTCACACTCGAGACGAGTGCTAAAACCCGCTGACCAGCAATCATTGTCCTCGCCGAACTGGCCGGAGGCGCCTTATGGCCGGGCTGCCGTAACGATGACGTGCAGACATGTTGAGATCATTCATCTAATGAATGGGATCTACGCGCCGATGCACCCGTACGCGGCGATTGGGTGTCCGTCCGGTTCCCGCACTTCAGCGCGTCTACTAGGTTCGATATTCGTCACAGTGACGTTTCTCACTGCGGTGTATTTACCTGTTGAACAGGTCATCTGGCGGTTCCTGCCGTTGGATCCGAGTGTGGTCGTCCGCCGGGACCGAGACGTGCCTTGGAAATGCCGTGGCCCGACGGGGGTATCCGCGCACGTCTATTCATTAGATGAATGCAAGCGTAGGATACGCGGTTATGAGCGGTGAGCATCCACTGCCAGGCAGTGCTCCGTTGCGTCTGATCTCGTCCGGCGCGGAGTTGCTCCGCCCTGACGAGCAAGTGTGGACGGAGATGCTCGAGGGGTGGAAATCCGCGTTGATGGCCCGAACGTTGAATGCCTCTACGATCCATGGGTACCTACGTGTGCTGAGCGATTTTCAGGATGTCGCCGGCGATTACCCCTGGCGGTGGATGCCGCAGGACGTCGACGACTACGTCACCACCCTGCACGCACGCAACGGCGGAACGGCCGCCAAGTCGACAGTCCGCGCCTACCTGATGGTGATCCGAGGATTCTGCAGCTTCCTCTGCGAGCCGGCGTATCGGTGGCCCGATCTGTGCGCGGAGGTCTTTGGCGAGTACCCGTCGCAGATCTGCTTTGCCTACAACTTGCCGGTTCATGTCTCTGACAACGAGGCAGAACCGCAGCGAAGAGCGTTCTCCCGCAGTGAAGTCCAGACTCTGTTCGATTTCTTCGACGACGAGGTCGAACGACTGTACGCGCAGAACAGCAAGGCATGGCTGACCACTCTGCGGGATTCCTGTATCGCCAAGGTCGCCTACGCCTACGGCCTGCGCCGTCAGGAGGTCTTGCGTCTACAGATCCACGACTTTGGCCCGAATCCACATGTGCCACAATATAAAGCGTATGGCGCCGTCTATGTTCGGTTTGGCAAAGGGTCACGAGGATCGGCACACAAGCGTCGCACCGTGTTGACGGTACCGCTGATGGACTGGGCCTCCGACGTCCTCGAGGCCTGGGCAGGTCCCCAGGGCTGTCGGCAACTGATGCGCCAGGCGGACGACTCGCCCTGGTTGTGGCCGTCAGAACGCGGTCAGCAACTGACCCTGAACTCTTACGCCACACGGTTCACCAACTATCGCCGACGTGCCGGACTATCAGATGGATTGTCGCTGCACGGATTTCGCCGCTCCTACGTCACTCACCTGATCGAAGATGGCTACGACCCGTTGTTCGTGCAACAGCAAGTGGGCCACGAGCATTCATCGACCACTGCGCTCTACACCCAAGTCAGTTCGGACTACCGGCAGAAAACCCTGCAGCGCATGATCCGGGAGCGCCTGGCTTCCGCAGACATCCCCTACGGCGAAAGCAGCCACGCATGAACGTTCAGAAGCGCGTCGATTTCCATTGGAACCTCCGAAAACTCATGGCCGAGCGTAACCTCTGGAAGTCAACAGAATTGGTCACCCTGCTGCGCAGCCGCGGGGTCACGTTGTCCCAACCCCAGGCCTACCGGTTGATGACGGGCAAACCGGAACGCATCAACAGCCGGGTGCTCGCCGCGCTCTGCGACATCCTCGACTGCTCCCCCGCCGAGTTGTTCGAGCCCGTGGTCGTCATGCAGGGACGAGCCACCGCATCGGCCCCCGACATCGTGCCCGCTGGGGACGCCAGGCCGAAGCGGGCTCCCGGGGTTCGTCGGGTCCGTGTGGTGGAGTCCGACGAGGGTCCAGACCATGCGTAGCGCACGGTGATGGTCGATGGCACGACCCAAGCCCGCACCTGAACCTGATCGCTACGAACCGTGCGAACGGTGCGGACAGGCCTACCTGACCGCGGCGTGGTGGCAAGACACCCCGATCTGCTGCTACTGCTACAACCAAGCCAAACGTGTTGTCGGACAATGTGTTGAGTGCGGTCATGTGGGTATCGTTCCGGGCCGTACACCGACCGGCCGATATCTGTGCCGTGGCTGTAGCGGGATCCGACTCAACGTCGACTGTGCCGAATGCGGTGCCGAGGCCGAACTCTACCGGCGCGGGCACTGCTGGCGATGCGAACTGGCCCACCAGGTAGACGAGCTGCTCACCCATCCGCAGACAGGCACCATCAACCCACACCTGATCGGCCTGGCCCAGGCGATCAAGCAGATGCCACGCCCGAACAGCGGTGTCACCTGGCTGCGCAGCCCAACAGTGCGCACCGTGCTCCGCCAGATAGCCGCCGCCGACGCTATCGATCAGCACCTGCTGGCCTCGCTGCCGGTAAACCGATCAGCCACACATATCCGCGCGCTGCTCGATGAGCACGGAATCGCCGGCGCCCGCCTCGACTACCGAACCCGATTCAGCGTCTGGGCCGACGACAAGCTCGCAACACTGACCAGTCCCGACAATCAGCTCGTGATGCGCAGCTACATACGGTGGCACCTGTCGCGGCGATTCGACGACACCTGCACCAACGGAACATTTCTCGCGGCCAAGCAAGGCGTCACCGTGGCAATCGATTTCCTCAACTTCCTCGATATTCTCGAGATCCCCATCGGCGACGTCGACCAATCCCAGGTCGACACATTCATCGCATCCGGTACCGAAACCAACCGACTCCTCACTCGATTTCTCCCCTGGGCAATCGCCACATACCAGTTGCCGCCGTTGAGGATAACGCCGCATCAGCGTGGTACCGCCCCGGCCAAGACCAACGCCGAGCAAGTCGAACAACTCACTCGCCTATTCTCCAACGAGGAGCTCACTCCGCGGGATCGACTTGCCGCTGCACTGGTCGTCGTGTTCGGGCAACCCACCCACAAAGTAGCGTCACTGCGATGGGATCAGATTTGGCGTGAGGAGCCGTGCACCATCACCCTCGGAACGCACCCGATCACCTTGGAGTCACCGCTCGAGCAGCTCGTCGCCGAAGTCGCCGCAGCAACCACCAACAGGCAAACCGCAGCACACACCGAATCGCCCTGGGTGTTCCCCGGCTATCAGCCCGGCAATCATCTCAACGAGAGCCACCTGCGACTGCGGCTCAAGGCTCTCGGATTTCCCTCCCTTGAAACGCGTTTGGGAACATGGCAGACCATCACACAGACATCGCCACCGCCCATACTCGCCGACGCGCTCGGCATACATCCGAATACCGCTCTCCAGCACGCACTCCGCGGCTCAAGTGAATTCGGCGCCTACGTTGCCGAGCGGGCACCAGAAGCGAACTCCTGATCGACAACCGTATTGACGGCCAAGTCCGCCGGAAATCGGGGGTCGTGATTGCGTTCCCTCCGACCGCAGTCGGAGGATACAAGGTGAATCGCCCCGGGTTTGGTGCACACCTGGTTACTGGTGTGCCTCCACGACTGTGGCGGCACGTTGAGTGTAGTAGTTCTGCTCGGCCTCGATCGGTGGGATGCGCCCGAGTCGGTGCATGAGCCGGCTGGTGTTGTACCAGCCGACCCACACCGCGGTCAGGTGCTCGACGTCCCCAACCCCGGACAGTGGACCAGTGCGAAACGGCGAATCATCGCGTACCGCTTCGGTTTTGAACAATCCAATCGTCGTCTCGGCGAGCGCATTGTCGTAGGCGTCACCAACCGTACCGATCGATGGGATCAGCCCCGAAAGCTCCAGCGTCTCTCCGCACCGCACCGACGTGTACTGGGCGAGTTCAACCGGTCGATGCAACACCGGGCTACTGCAGGGAGCGTAGCTGCTCGGCGAAGACCTCGGCCGGGGTTCGCCAGCCGAGGACCTTGCGTGGCCTGTTGTTGATCGCCAGAGCGACGGCCTCGAGGTCCTCGGCGGACCACCGGGACAGATCGGTTCCCTTCGGGAAATACTGGCGCAGCAGGCCGTTCGTGTTCTCGTTCGTCGGTCGTTGCCAGGGCGAGTGCGGGTCGGCGAAGAACACTCTCGTGCCGGTCTCGAGAGCGAACCGGGCATGACCGGACAGCTCCTTTCCGCGGTCCCAGGTCAAGGTCTTGCGGAGCTGCTCGGGAAGCGTGGTCATCGATGTCGTCAGCGCGGCGTTCATCGCGACGGCGCCGTAGCCACCGAGGGACGGACCGTTCTTCACAGGCGGCCTCTCGCCCCACCCCTCCAATCGAGGCAGGTGCACCAGGATCGTGGAGCGGCTGCTGCGCTCGACGAGCGTGCCGATCGCGGACCGGCCGGTCCCGATGATCAAGTCGCCTTCCCAATGCCCTGGGACAGCACGGTCTTCGGCTTCGGCGGGGCGTTCGCTGATCACCACGTCCGCGGTGACATGTCCCTGCGGCTTGTTCTGCGATCGGCTACGGGGCACCCGCAGTGCCCGGCCGGTGCGCAGGCATGTGACCAACTCCCGTTTCAGGGCGCCTCGACCTTCGATGTACAACGATTGGTAGATCGCCTCGTGACTGATGCGCATGGACTCATCCTCCGGGAAATCAACTTTCAGCCGGTGCGAGATCTGCTGCGGGCTCCATGCCGTCGCCCACCGTCGGTCCTGCCGATGCGGCTTGTTCAGTCCTTTCCACGCGGGCGTGTCGGGGCCTGCGACGGCGGTGCCGTCGGGCCGGCGGACGGCCCCGGAGAGCCGCTCCTGCACATACTCACGCAACCTGTCGTTGTCTACCAGCTTTGCCGTTTTCGGGCGTTTCGCGGCTTGCTGCGCTTTCCACTGCGCCACTCCGGCTCGGTAGACCTGCGTGCCGCTGCGGGTCGCCGCGTTGCGGCGCAGCTCGCGTGAGATCGTCCCCGGGTCGCGTCCGATCCGACGGGCGATCTCCCGCACGCCGACATCCTGGGCGCGCAACAGTGCGATCTCCTCACGCTCGGTGAACGACAGGTAGCGGCCCGTGGGCTCGTCCAGGCTGATCGGCGGCATGCCGCCAGCGTGACGGAACCACCGGGACCCGACCGGCCACGACACGCCGACGGCCTCCGCGGCGTCGGCAGTCGTCGCTCCTGAGGCGATCCGCCGCCAGAAATCGCGCTGCACCGCACGCGAGGGTTCCGGTCTCCCCGGTGACCGCATCGACGGGCGCAACGCCCGATCCGCCGCCCACTGCCGGCGGGCACCCACCGGCGCCTGGCGTGTCTGCTTGTTGCTGCGTCCCATCGCACACCTCCGTCATCGAGGTGTTGCGACGACCGATTGAATCCACCCTGTGAGCCGGCGTCGGAATGATGAATTGTGTTGCCCGACATGGCATTACCTTCACGCTCGCGGAGCTGGGCGGCATGGCGGATCGCGGTCCGAACGAACCGGTCGGTCTTGGTCGCAGCGCATTCCCAGCCGACGATCCGCCCGGCGAACGCGTCGATCACGAACGCCACGTACACGAACACCCCGCTGGCCAGTGCCACGTAGGTGAAATCGGCGACGACCAGTACGTTCGGTGCTGCCACCCGGAACTGGCGTTTGACCAGGTCCACTGCCCGCGGAGCCGACGGATCCGCGATGGTGGTGCGCACCTTCTTGCGGCGGGTGACCCCATGCCAGCCGTTGGCGCGCATCAAGCGTTCCACCGTGCACCGAGCCACCGGGATGCCGTCGCGCTGCAGGTGAGCCCACATCTTCACCGCCCCGTAGAGCGATTCTGGCCGACGTTTTCCGTCCTTGTCGGGTTCGTAGTAGCCAGCCAGCACTTCGGTGATCGTGGTGTCCCACAGCGCCCGTTTCGACACTGGACGTGCCTGCCATGCGTAGAAGGTTCTCGGGGAGATCGGCGCGCCGTGCTCGGTGAGCACGCGACAGATCTGAGCGACCCCGAACCGAGCCCGATGCTCGGTGATGAACGCACACACTACCGATGTCGCGGGTCGCTCTCCCGCGCGAAGAAAGTCGTTGCCGCCTTGAGGATTTCGACGGTTTCCTCCAGCTCGGCTACTTTGCGTTTCAGCGCGCGCATCTCAGCGGTCTCCTCGCGTGTCACACCCGGCTTCTTGCCTTCATCAACCTCGTGCTGGCGCACCCACTTGCGCAGAGTCTCGGTGTTGAGCTTGAGCCGCTGTGCCGTGGCCGTAATCGCCGCGTACTCGCTCGGATACTCCTCACGATGCTCGGTGACCAACCGCACAGCCTTGGCCCGGGTCGCCTCGTCGTACTTCTTCGGCATGATGCCAACTTTCCCTCACATAGAGGTGTGCACCAAACCCGGGGACGTTCAGCCTCAATGTCTGTTCGGTTGTGCACCCCAGCGCTCTGTCCCCCGTGGGTTCGATATTCGTCACTGTGACGTTTCGTGTTGTTGCACGTTGCTTGCTGGACAGGTCATTTGGCGTTTCCTGTCCGTGGCCCCAGGTGTGGTCGTCCGCTGGGATCGATGCGCGCCTCCCTCCGATCACAGCGAGAGACGCTCGGATACTCGACAAAATCAAAAGTAAAAAGAAATTCAACCCCGGACCACTAGGTACGTTCCGCGGACTTGGTATGTACCTGATGTACCCGAACTGAGGCATAGCCTTTTCAGTGAACGCGGTCCCGTTTGGCACGTTGAACTACCTAGCGCGAACCGGCGGAGTCGACATGCGCAATCAGTCTGGTTGGGAACCCCATCGTTTCGATCTCGCGCAGGTTCGCGCGTTCGGCCCCTCAAGAATTTCCTGTTCTGTTCAGTCCGCTGGCGACAGGGTCCACGATTTGCCGAGCCTGCCTGGCACTTGCTACAGGTACAGAAGTAACGTCTGTTACATTCACAGTCGTGACAGAAGTTCAGACGTCGGCTCGATGGCTGGTGCTGATGGTTCGGGTGCCGACCGAGCCGTCGCGGCATCGGGTGGCGGTGTGGCGTGAACTGCGTCGTGTGGGCGCGTTGCAGGTCGGCCAGGGCGTGTGGGTGGTGCCTGATGTTCCGGTGTTCGCCGACGGCGTCGCGCGGGTGATCGAGCTGGCGCGGCGAGGCGAGGGTGAGGTGCTGGTGCTCGATGCCACGGGCCATGCCGACACCGACACCGCACGGTTGCAGGCGCTGTTCACCGCCGAGCGTGATGAGGAGTGGGCGGAGTTCCTGGCCGATTGTGCCGGGTTCGATGCCGAGATCGACAAGGAGATCGCCAAAGCCAAGTTCACGATGGCCGAACTCGAGGAAGAGGAGCAGAGCCTGGAACGGCTGCGGCGCTGGCATCGCGACATCACGGCCCGCGACGTGTTTGGTGCACCCGTGGCCGCCGAGGCCGAGCAGCAGCTCAAACACTGCGCTGACCGGCTGGCCGACTACACCGAGCGGGTCTTTCAGGCCCTGCACCAGATGTAACCGACTGCCAACGAACCCGAGGGAGCCTCCATGAACTTGGATACACGAGTTTTCGACGACATCAACGACTTTGCCCGCGCTACCCCGTGGCTGCATCCGATCGTGTCCGGCTACGCCACATACGGTCTAGTGCTGTTCGCAATACTACTGCTGGCAGGATGGTGGACCGCGCGGCGCGACGGCGATCGTGTGCGGATGGTGGCGGCGGTGTGGGCGCCGCTGGGCGTGTTGATCGCGGTGGCGATCAACCAGCCGATCGCCGCCGCGGTCGACGAGACCCGTCCCTGTAACGCGTTGCACGACATCGTGGTTCTGCATTGCAATACCGATGCCGGGTTCCCCAGCGACCACGCGGTCATGGCCGGCGCGGTGACGGCGGGGCTGTGGCTGGTGCACCGGCGACTCGCGGTGATCGCCGCCGTGGCTGCGGTCGTGATGGCGTTCGCGCGGGTGTACATCGGCGCGCACTACCCCCAAGACGTGTTGGCGGGTCTCGTGCTCGGGGCCGCGGTCAGTCTGCTCGGGTTCTACCTCGCCCGGCCGCTTCTTTCGCGGCTGCTGGCCCTGCTCTGCGGTACTCCATTGAGCATTCTGTTCACCAGCACCGCCGCTGAGCCTGGCACCGCACGGCGAGAGTCGTGATGAGCGCTGTCCCCGATGCCCGCACCGGTGGCGGTCGGGCGCGGCTACTACCGCTGTATGCGGCGGGGTTCGTGACCGCGTTCGGCGCCCACAGCATCGCGGCCAGCCTCGCCGGATACACCGGGGAACAGCACGCGAGCCTGCTCACCCTGGGTGTGCTGTTGGCCGTTTACGACGGGGCGGAGGTGCTACTCAAACCCGTCTTCGGGACGCTGTCCGACCGCGTCGGCGCACGGCCGGTGCTGCTGGGCGGACTGGTGGCGTTCACGCTCGCGTCCACGGCATTCGTGGTGGTCGGCAATCCGGGCCTGGTCGGTGTCGCGCGGTTCGGCCAAGGTGCCGCCGCTGCCGCGTTCTCCCCGGCCGCCGGGGCGATGCTCGCCCGGCTGACCCCGGCGGGCGGACACGGGCGCGTGTTCGGCAGCTATGGCGCGTGGAAAGGGTTGGGATACACCCTCGGCCCGCTGCTGGGCGGTGTCCTCGTCGCCCTCGGCGGCTACCGACTGCTGTTCACCGCGCTCGCCGTGCTCGCCGCCTCGGTCGCACTGTGGGCGGCGTTGGTCGTGCCTGCTGTCGAGGTGCTGCCGAAGACCCGTCAGACCGTGGTGGATCTGGCACGCCGCCTGACCAGTGGTTGGTTCCTTCGCCCGACTGCGGCGTTGGCCGGAGCCACTGCCGCGCTCGCGGTTGGAGTCGGGTTCCTGCCTGCGATCGGTTCCCGCCACGGCCTGGGCCCGCTGGCCACTGGAGCTGTCGTGTCGCTGCTCGCCGCCACCGCAGCGGTCGTTCAACCACGCGTTGGCCGCGCCCGCGACGCCGGACGGCTGAAGGATCGATCCGGGATGGCAGCCGGGCTGCTGCTGGCCGCGATCGGGATCGAGGTCGCAGCAGCCGTGCCGGCAACAGTCGGCACGGTGTGCGCGGCCGTCATGATGGGGGCCGGTACGGGACTCATCACCCCCCTCGGATTCGCCCACTTGGCCGCGACGAGCCCACCCGAACGGCTCGGGCAGACCATGGGAGCCGCCGAACTCGGCCGCGAACTCGGCGACGCGGGCGGCCCGCTTCTCGTCGGCATCACCGCCACCGCCGCCACGCTCAACACCGGGCTGCTCACCCTCGGCGCGGTGCTCGCCGGCCTCGCGGCCGCGATAGCCCTGACCGCGCAGACAACCACCGTCGCGAACCCCGGCACCGGCGCTGCCTGACACCGCGAAAACCGCACCATCTGCCGCTGTGGGCTGCGGAGGCCTGCGCCACCACATCAGCATCGATGCAACGCCGACAGTTCATCTGGTCAACAGCGAGGCAAAATACATTGCGGTTCAAGCGATTACCGCGCGGTGTGCAGGGTCGAACACCGTGCTTGGTCGGTTTGAGCTTCCAGGTGCGCTACCTGATCGACGGTCCCTTCCCCACTGGCGTCGTTCTCGTCGACACCGGGTCACCCTCTACGGATTCGGCTGAGCAAAGCCGTTGTGTGGAAAGAGTTCCCGGTGCGTCTGCATGACCGTCACTCGGGTCGATCGCTGGCATCGTGTGTGGTGGTGGGCAGCTTCATGGTAAACCGCGCGCCTGTGCCGGGACCGTCGCTGTGTGCGGTGAGGGTGCCGCCGTGGGCTTCGACGAGGGTGCGGGCGATGGTCAGTCCGATTCCGCTGCCGCCTTCCTGACGGCCGCGGGCGGTGTCTGCGCGGTAGAAGCGGTCGAACAGGTGCGCGAGATGCTCTGGGGGAACGCCTTCGCCGGTATCGGTGACGGTGATCGCGGTCCATCCATCTGGAGTATTGGTGGAGGCGACGGTGACGGTGCCCCCGGCGGGAGTGTGGCGCAGAGCGTTGTCGAGCAGGTTTCCGAGGACCTGTCCGATCCGGTCCGGGTCGACGGTGACGGGGGCTGTATCGGCGTCGTCACAGATCAGTGCGACGTGCGCGGCAGCGTAGCGATCGGAGTGGCTGCGGACTGCGGCGTCGACGAGGGCGCGGGTGTCGGTGTGCACGGGGTTGTTTGCAAGTCTGCCTTCTTGTGCTCGTGAGACGGCGGTGATGTCCTCGGCGAGCCGAGCGAGTCGGGCCGTGCTCGACCGCAGGATTGCGAAGGTCTGAGTGTCGGGCAGGCGCAGACCGTCCTCGAGGGCTTCGAGGTGGGCATCGAGAGTTGCCAGGGGTGTTCGCATCTCGTGGGCCAGGTCGGAGAGCATACGTCGGCGGGTGGTCTCCACCGAGTCCAGTCGGTCAGCGAGTTGGTTGAACGTTTCGGCGAGCTGGTCGAACTCTCGGCCGAGGCCGACACCGGTCAGTCTCGCCGTGTATTGGCCGCTGGCGATCTCGGACGCCGACGCGGCGACCTCGGTGATCGACCGTTGGACACGGCGCGTGAAGTACCAGCTCACCGCCAGTGCGATCAACACCGAAACCATCAGCGCGATGGCCAGAGAGAGGATCATCGCTGAGGTGAACGCCCGCTCGACGTGGGCTGTCTCGGTCTGGGCGTGCGCGATGCCGGCCTGCTGCAGGTGCTTGTGGAACAATCTCGGTGCCACCGCGGCCGCGACCAGCCAGGCGCTCACCGCACCCCCCACGACAACGATTGCCTGCGACACCAGCAGGCGGGTACCGAACCCGGACCCACGGCGCACGCGTGTGGGTGCGGGTGCGGGAGGCGTCGTGGTCACTGCCCCGTCCCCATCCGATATCCGACACCGCGCACGGTGCGCACGAAGATTCCGCGAGTGGCGTCGTCGCCGAGTTTGCGCCGCAAATGCCCGATGTGCACGTCGACCAGGTGTTCGTCGCCGATCCAGCTCGGCCCCCACACCGCGGCTATCAACTGGGCCCTGCTGAACACCACATTCGGATGCTCGGACAACGTGGCAAGGACGTCGAATTCGGTGCGGGTCAACGCAATCAAGGTTTCGTCGATCCGCACCTCGCGGCCCGCCGGGTCGATCGTCAGGGGCCCGAACACGCGGCGCTTCGGCGCTACGGCCGACGCAGCGAGGTCACTCGAGGTTCGAGGCCGACGCAGCATGGCCTGGATGCGGGCGACGAGTTCTCGCGGACTGAACGGTTTGGTCATGTAATCGTCGGCGCCGACCGACAACCCGACCAGGGTGTCGACCTCCTCGGCGCGGGCGGTGAGCATGATGACATAGGCATCGGAGAAGGTGCGTAGCCGTCGACACACCTCGATCCCATCCAGCCGAGGCAGACCCAGATCCAGCACGACCACGTCGGGATCGACCTGCCGTGCGCGCTCGACGGCGTCGAGGCCGTCGTGCACGATCGTGACGTCGAACCCGCTGCGCTCGAGATAACTGCCCATCAACGCCGCGAGAGGCACCTCGTCTTCGACCACCATCGCCCGCAACCCCGTTGGCGCGGTCGCCGCGATGGGGGGCGGGGCTGGACGAGGCTGATCGGAGTCGGACGCCATGTCCCCATCGTGGCGAGAGTCGCGGCTGACGGCATGTTCTTCAGCGAACCTTCATCAAAACCCTGTCCTCGGCGTCGGGTCCGGCGACCAGACTCGGACACGATCGTCGAGGAGAGGAGCCGGCGCGATGGTGGGATCGGGCTTGATGGCGGGGGGTGGCTGGCTGGTGATGGTACTGGCCGTCGCCGCTTTCTGGGTGCTGGTGGTGGTCGGAATCAGGGCGTTGTTTCGACCGGGGCGCCGCCGCGACGATGTTCCCGCGGACAGCGCCGATGACCCGCTGTGGATTCTCGACGACCGCTTCGCCCGGGGAGAGATCGACGCCGACGAGTACTGGGCACGCTATCGGGTTCTTCGCCCGCCGCATTGACCGCGATCCCGAAGGCAGCGCCATTCGGCGCCGAGGAAGAAGGGAAACGGAGATGGCCAACACCACCGTGGTCGAGGTCGGTGGACTGCACTGGGCGACATCGACGGCCACCATCGAATCGGTGCTGGGCCGCCGTCCGGGGGTGGTCTCGGTGACGGCGAACGCGATGAATCAGACCGCCACGGTGACCTACGACCCCGACCGCACCTCGGTATCACAACTGTCGGAGTGGGTGCGTGAGTGCGGCTACCATTGCGCCGGCCGCTCGGTTCCTGAGCATGTGTGCGACCCGATGGGCGAACCGAGTCCGGGCACTGCTCTGTCGACGGCACACGGCGAAGGCCAGCGGACCGGACACCCCGAGCACTCCCTCGACGCCGGACCCGAGGTGCACGGCGAGCGCGCCCCGCAGGAGATGATGGGCCACGGTGGGCATGCCGGCATGTCGATGGATGCGATGGTCCGTGACATGCGCAACCGTTTCCTGGTCGCGCTGGTGCTGTCGATCCCGATCATGCTGTGGTCGCCGATGGGGCGGGACATGCTGGGGTTCACGGTGTCCGCACCGTTCGGGCTCCGTGATGACGTGTTCACCCTGGTGCTCAGTCTTCCAGTGATCTTCTACTCGTCGTGGATCTTTTTCGACGGCGCCTATCGGGCGCTGAAGGCCCGAACCCTGGACATGATGGTGCTCGTGGCCGTGGCGATCGGCACCGGTTGGCTCTACAGCGTCGGGGTGACCCTGACCGGCGGTGGCGACGTGTTCTACGAAGCCGCGTCGATGCTGGCGACGTTCGTGCTTCTCGGACACTGGTTCGAGATGCGTGCCCGCGGTGGGGCCAACGACGCCATCCGCACACTGCTCGAGCTCGCACCGCCCAAGGCGGTGGTGCTGCGCGACGGCGAACTCGTGGAGGTACCCACCGCCGAGGTCGTGGTCGGGGATCTGCTGATGATCCGGCCGGGCGCCAAGGTTCCGGTTGACGGGATCGTCGAGGACGGCAACTCCGAGGTCGACGAATCGATGGTCACCGGGGAGAGCCTGCCGGTGGCCAAGGCCGAGGGGTCGGAGGTGATCGGAGCATCGATCAACACCACCGGCACGCTGCGGGTGCGCGCAACCCGGGTGGGTTCCGACACCGCGTTGGCCCAGATCGTCGCGCTCGTACAGGAAGCCCAGAACTCCAAGGCTCCCGGCCAGCGTCTTGCCGACAGGGCGGCGTTCTGGCTGGTGCTCGTCGCGCTGATCGGCGGATTGGGCACCTTCGTCGTGTGGTGGGCGGTCGACGGCGACGTTCAGGTGGCGCTGCTGTTCGCGATCACCGTCGTCGTCATCACCTGCCCGGACGCGCTCGGCCTGGCCACCCCGACCGCGATCATGGTCGGCACCGGGTTGGGCGCGAAACGGGGGGTTCTGTTCAAGAACGCCGGCGCACTCGAGACCTCCGCCCACGTCGACACGGTGGTGATGGACAAGACCGGCACCCTGACCAAGGGTGAACCGGAAGTGACCGACGTGGTTGTCGACGGGATCGGAGAGGACGAGTTGCTGACCCTCGTAGCGGCGGTCGAACGTGAATCCGAACATCCCCTCGCCGCCGCGATCGTTCGCTACGCGGCCCTCCGCGACGTTGCCACGGTTCGGCTGGAGCACTTCCGCACCATCCCGGGGCAGGGTGCGATCGCGGAGGTAAGCGGGCGCCACATCGCCGTCGGCAATCGGACGCTGATGACCACCGAGGGAGTCGATGTCGGCGCGTTGATGACTCGGCGCGCCGAGTTGGCCTCGAGTGGGCGCACCGCGGTCCTGGTCGCCGTCGACGGCCGCGGCGTCGGGGTCATCGCCCTCGCCGACGCGGCGCGCGAGACCTCCGCCGAGGCGGTGCGCACGCTCCACGAACTCGGTGTGGAGGTGGTCATGCTCTCCGGAGACAACGAGGCGACCGCCCGACGTATCGCCGGGCAGTTGGGCATCGACACGGTCATCGCCGAGGTGCTGCCCGGTGACAAGGCGGACAAGATCGCCGGTCTGCAGCGTCTCGGGAAGAAGGTCGCGATGGTCGGTGACGGCGTCAACGACGCCCCGGCGCTCGCGCAAGCGGATCTGGGCATCGCCATCGGCGCCGGCACCGACGTCGCGATCGAAACCGCCGACCTGGTGCTGATGCGTTCGGATCCTCTCGACGTCCCGCTCGCGTTGCGCATCGGCCGGGGCACACTGCGCAAGATGCGGCAGAATCTCGGGTGGGCCGTCGGCTACAACACCATCGCGTTGCCGATCGCCGCCGGCGTGTTCGAACCTGTCGTCGGGCTGGTGCTGCGCCCCGAAATCGCCGCGTTGTCGATGTCCGGATCGAGTCTGATCGTCGCGGTGAACGCCCTGATGCTCAAGCGACTGCATCTGCCGTCCCCGCCTGAAGCGCAACCGGTGACTCGTCGGGCCCCGGAGCCGATTCCCACCCGATCCTGAGATCGTGCGCTCCCCCACCTGGCTCTCCCGACGAGATTCCGTCTTCTCGCCGCCGGACGACTTCTTCATCGGATCTTCATGGGACAACCCGGTCAACGCATATGAGCGCTGAGCACCATGTGGAGTGAACAGACGTGGCGCAGCGGAGGGTCGCCGCCGCAGTGGTGGTGAGCGACGGGAAATGTCGGTGACGTCATCGTCGCTGCCACTGAGAGTTTCACTCAGATCTGATATGTACCCTAGGGGGGTACCGTATCTACATGCCGATAGTCTCGGCGGAAAGGACGTGAAGGTGAACAAGACTTCCCGCAGGGATGTTCTGGTGGGTGGGCTCGGACTGATGGGGGCGGGAGTTCTCGCGTCGTGTGGCATCAGGTCGGGGGGCTCCGCGACGTCATCGGCCGTATCCGGGTCGTTTGGGGCGCCGCGCCCGATGAACGCGGCAGCCGGGCAGCGGGTGGTCGACGCGTCCTTGACCGCGACCGAGACGACCGTTGATCTCGGCTCGGGGGTGACCGCGCGGACCTGGGCCTACGGCGGTGTCGTGCCGGGTAAGGTCGTTCGCGCGAATGCGGGTGACTTCATCCGCGCGAAGGTGACCAACCGGTTGCCGGCCGACACCACGATCCATTGGCATGGGGTGCAGTTGCGCAATCCTGCCGACGGGGTTCCGGGTGTTACCCAGGACCCGATCGCCTCCGGTGACACGTTCGTCTATGAGTTCACCGCGCCCAATGCCGGCACCCATTTCTTCCACCCGCACGTCGGCGTGCAGATCGACCGAGGCCTGTATGCGCCTCTGATCATCGACGACCCGGGCGAACGCGGCGACTACGACGACGAGTGGATCGTCGTGCTCGATGACTGGACCGACGGCGTCGGGCAAAACCCCGACGACATCCTCGCCGGCTACCAAGCGCAGAACGGAACGCTCTCCGGCATGGGCGGGATGGGTGGTGGCTCCATGCCCGGGATGGGTGGTTCGTCGAGTTCGCCGCTTGGCGACGCGGGCGACGTCGACTACCCGTACTACCTGATCAACGGTCGCGTCCCCACCGCACCGACGTCGTTCTCGTCGAAACCGGGTCGCCGCATCCGGATTCGGTTGATCAACGCCGGCGCGGACACGATCTTCAAGGTCGCCTTGGGCGGTCATCAGATGACGGTGACCCACTCCGACGGCTACCCCGTGGTGCCGCGCACGACCCGCTCGCTCTACATCGCGATGGGCGAACGGTACGACGTCATCGTCACCGCCGGCGACGGCGTGTTCCCGCTCGTCGCCGACGCCGAGGGAAAAAGCGGCCAGGCCCTCGCTCTGCTACGCACCGCCGCCGGCACAGCGCCATCGGCCATGGTGCACCCCACCGAACTCGACTCGGCGGCACTGCTGGGGGCGAGTGATCTCACCGCGGCCGACTCGGCCCAGCTGCCCGCAAAGAATCCCGACGGCACACTCATCGTTCAGCTGGACGGACAGATGACGCCGTATGCCTGGGGTATCAACGGTAAGAAGTATGGCGCGGACACCCCGATGACCGTTCACGCCGACCAGCGGGTGCGGATGCGCATGACCAACATGACAGCGATGGTGCATCCGATGCACATCCACGGGCACAGCTGGGCGCTGCCGGCCAGTGGCGGGCTACGTAAGGACACCGTGCTGATCCGGCCGATGGAGACGATCGTGGCCGACTTCCAGGCCGACAACCCCGGCGACTGGGCCTTCCACTGCCACAACATCTATCACGCCGAGGTGGGGATGATGACCACCGTCAGATACACGTGAGCACCGACACGGTCATCACCCGCCGAGCGGACGCGGGTCACCCAGCAGGAGGAGTCGTCGACGGTGACGCGTTGGTGACGTCGAGTTCGGCGTACATTCCCGCGCCGTAGTGGCCGGCGATGTTGCAGACCAACTCATAACGTCCGGCGGGCAGGTTGATCGTGGTCCAGCCGGTCTCGCCGGCTGTGATGCCGTCCCCTTGCCCAGCGCCACACGACCGGGAGGCCTCCCCCAGACTGCCGGCCTCATCGACCTTGCCGTCCGACCCGATGGTGCGCTGACCGGGCTGCTGCCCGTCGGCGAGCGGGAGCACCACCAGCTCGTGGGTCAGCCAGCCGGAGTTGAGCACTCGGAACAACACCTCACCCGCAGGAACGGAAGTCGGATTGACCGCGACATGCATCATCCCCGGACGGCCCATGATGCCCATGTTCGGCCACTGGAACTGACCCTGCACCGGCCCGTACCCGCCGTTCCCGCCCCGGCCCATCATGCCGCCCATGTCGGCGAGGGTGACGTCGACCACAGTGCCGGGCAAGCCCGGCACGCTACACGACGACGATGACGTGCCCGGGTACCCGCCCATCATGCCCTGGCCCAAGCCGGCGCCATACGCTCCGCTCGGATATGGACCGGTGAAGGCCGGCGACGTGGTGGTGTTGTCCGGTCGGACAGCGTAGATGACTGCCGTGGTTCCGATTCCGAGCACCAGCGATGCGATCACGATGCCGAAGATGGTCCACAGCCGACGACGTGAGCCCATCGCGGTCAGCGGTGTTCTCGCAGCGCTGTCATGCGCTTGCGGTATTCGTCTTCATCGATCTCGCCGCGCGCGAACCGTTCGCCGAGCACGTCTTCGGCCCTCGACGGTCCAGGGCCGGGCTGGCCGGGTCCGGGCACTCCGCCGGAGTGGTGGCGCGGCCCCGAGAAATAGCGGATCGCCAGCACGACGGCCGTGATCACGGCCGCCCAGAAGAGCACCATCATGCTCGCCATCAGGATCCAGCCGCCCCAGCCCCAGCTATTGCCCCACATGTAGCCGTTGTCGTACATCGTCACCGCAACCCTTCTCGCGCTTGCCTGCACAACCTGATGCTCATGATTCCAGCTTGCTCTCGGCGGGGCAGCACTGTCGAGGGACGTTGGTCCGCACGTCACACCCAGAGTGACCGATACGCAACGCCTGTCCGATCTGCCAAGGGGGCTCTCACTCGCATGCCGCGACTTTGGTGGGTGCCACTTCCGTAAGATCTACCACATGCTGCTCGTGGGAACTCGAGACAAAGTGATACGAGTGCTTACCAGTCGTAAATCACTGGGGGAGAGTATCTTTCAAGCGCTCCTTACATAACATCGAGAGATCGCGGGGACCTGAAGTGTTGCTCGTGGCGGTGCTCGCGCATCGATGTCAAACCATCTGGGCCGGCGTCACCCTCGCTGGTCCAAAAGGTGGTGGAGAACGCCCCGGCCGGCGGCGACGGCGGAGTAGCGGCCACGCCGATCGGCCACGCCTGCTGTACTTCGTAGCGCAAACCTTCGAGCGGGTCATCCGCAGCATCTGACCAAACGAACTCGACTTCCGTCCCCGGACGCAAACCCATCGAAGCGAGTGGATCGTTCAGATCGGCTACCGCTAGGAGTCTGAGCGATTGAGCGTCGGCGTACACCCCGCCGGGAGTGTCCGGTGAGTCGAACACACCCCACCCTTTACTGAAATGCCATACCCGCACAACGCCCGTCGACGACATTGCTTAACCGTAGCCGTCACAGCTCCGCGGGGAGACGTCGCAAAAACGTTGATCGTGAGGTAGGACGGGCTAGGAACGAAGTCAGCGCGTAGCGGGTGGCAGCGGGTTGAACGCGTCGTGAGCCATGATTCGTGGTCGAGTTCGATGTCCCAGGCTTCCAAATCGGGGGCGAGGACCAACTCATCGATGCAGGCGGCGGTCCCACCGACGAAGAAGATAGAGCTACTCCCCCTCCGTCAGCGCCCTCCAGCCCACCTAAACTACTATCTAGCATAGTTTCAAGGTTGGCTGTTGGAGGCGTGGTGATCGCAAACATTGTGGCCCAAGGGACACTCCTGGGACTGTTCGGTGCGGTCGTAGCGTGTGGTGTCGCCGCTGCCCGCCAGCCGGATCGAGGTGGGGAGGCGTGGCGGGCGCTTGTTTCGTGTGCGGTGGCCGTGAGTGCGGCCGTCGGCGTGATGGTGGTTGCTCCCCAGGGCGATTTCTCGTCGGCGATCGTGTTGGTGATGCTCTGTGTTGGGGCGCTCATGCTGTTTTCTGTTCATCTGCACGGTACGTCGTTGGCTGTAATGGTTGACCCGCTCGTGTGGATGGCCTCGGCGATGTGGGTGTTCATCGTGTTCGCCGCCACGGGCGCGCCGATCGAGATTGGCGCGGTGCCTGCTGATCCGATCGCCGAGCTGGCGTTGAGGGCGGAGCTCAATCGAACCCCGAGGTGGTCCCGCACAGGCAGTGTGATCGCGATCTTCGGTCTGGTGGCCGCGATAGTCTTCCGCCTGGCCCGGCCGGCCTCCCGCGGTGATGGCTTCGACGCCCTCGTTCCCGGCGCCCACGCCCGATTCCCACAAAATACGAAGGTGGTTAGTAGAAGTGGGGCGTGATGCGAGTGTGCGGAGGAGGTGGTGGGCATGACTGACGGTGTCGAGGTGCCGCGTACGGATCGGTTCGGCCCGCGCGGTCCTGCCCGTACGATCTCTCGTGCGGTGGGCCTTGCCGTGGTGATGTTTGAGGCGGTTGCCGCGTTCTGGCTGGTGATGCTGCTCCGAACGTCGGATCTCGTGCCATCCGACCCGTCAGGAGTCGGGCGCGGTGATCAGGTCGAGCTGCGGATGCTGACCGCGGTGGATGTGCACGACTGGGTGTCGGCGCTGAGTGCTGCGGCCTTCGCTGCGGGTGTGGCCGGTGCGCTGGCGGCGCATCTACTTCCCGCAGTCAAGGGGCGCGCGCCGGTTGAGTAGTCGGGCCGGGATTTCGACTCTTGGAACGTTTCTGTGGCTTAGGCTTTGGTGCCGCCGCCGCGGGTGTGGCGAGGTTTGCGGCTGAGGTATTCGCTGAGCACTTCCCGCTCGGCGGGTGTCACGGTCTGGGCGAAGTGCATCAGTACTGCCGCGGAGTCTCCGCTGGCGTCGAGGACCTGACGCAAGGTGCGTGAGGTGGCCTCCTCGCGGGTCTGCATGGGGAAGTACCGGTAGGCGCGGCTGACTTTTTCTCGACCGACGAACCCTTTTTTGTGCAGGTTGGTGACGACGGTGAGCACTGTGGTGTAGGCCGGTTCGCGGTCGTGGAGTTCCTCGACTAGGTCGTGCACCGACATCGCCGCACCGGCCGACCACAGCACGTCCATCACTGCGCGTTCCAGCGAACCCAGCCCAGTCATTTTCACCCACCATCTCTAGATGCGGGTCAATCTTACGACGGACTACCTCAGTTAGTAGCTCGGTCCCGTTGGAGCGCATCGGCAGCGCCGCGAGGCGGGCGGTGTTCGATGGCTGCGGAGAATTCGGTTCCAGGGGTGCTGCGGTGGATGTGACGTCGTGTTGTGGTCGGCAACGTGATGGTGAAGGTGGCTCCGTGCCCGGTTCCCAGGCTTTCGGCGAGCAAGGTGCCCCCATGGTCTTCGACGATGGAGCGGGCGATGGTGAGTCCGATACCGCTGCCGCCGGCGTCTCGGGTCCGTGAGGAGTCGGTGCGGTAGAAGCGGTCAAAGATGTGTGGAAGGTGTTGAGCGGGAATCCCGTCCCCGCAGTCGACGACGCTGATGCGCACCGCGTGTGCCGGGGCGGTGTCGGCTTTCACTACGACCCGCTGGCCCGGGGAGCTGTGTCGCAGCGCGTTAGTGAGCAGATTGAGCAGTACTTGGCTCATTCGTTCGGCATCGACATCGATGTGTACGCGCGCGGCGGTGGTGACGATGCCCAGCGTGACGCCGGCGTCGGTGAACAGCTCGGCGGCTTCTTCGTAGGTCGCGATGAGCAGTTCGTTGACAGTGATCGTCGAGGGTTGCAATGGCATCTGGTGCTCGTCGGCGCTGGATACGGTCGCGATGTCCTCGGCGAGGCGCTGCAACCGGGTGGTGGCGGTGCGCACGACGTCGAAGGTGTGGGAGTCGGGCGCGCGGACACCGTCCTCGAGGGCGTCGGTGATCGCGCCGATGGTGGTCAACGGGGTGCGCAGTTCGTGGGCGAGGTCTGACAGCATCCGCTTGCGGATGTCTTCCTGGGAGTTCAAACGTTGTGCCAGCTGGTTGATGGCTCGGCTGAGCTGGGTGAACTCAGTGCCGAGCTGGCGATCGGGAACACGGGTGCGGTAGTTGCCTGCGCCGATCGCCACAGCCGAGCGCGCGACGCTGGCGACTGACTGTTGTACGCGGCGAGCCAGGAACCAGCTGACGGCCGTGGCCAGGATCGTCGAGGTGACCAGGGCTGCGGTCATCGAGACGACGATGGAGAAGGTGAATGCGGCCTCGACGTGTTCGGCCTGTGCTGATCCCGGTTCGAGGCTGGACTGGCCGAGGTGATCGTGGAAGGTGTGCGGCGCGACGAACAGTGCCACGATCGCGACGCTGATGCCGCCGCCGCCGATCACGATGGCCTGGGCCAGCATCAACCGGGAGCCGAAGCTGCCCGGGATACGTGCCCGTCGTCGATCACCGTTCATGGCTGTCTCCTCGAGGTTGGCCGTCACCCATCCGGTAGCCCACGCCGCGCACGGTACGGATGAATCGACCGGCCGCGGCGCTGTCGCCGAGTTTGCGGCGCAGGCTGGCGATATGAACTTCGACAACGTGGGCATCGCCGACCCAGTTGGGTCCCCAGATTTCGGTGAGCAGTTGTTCTCGACTGAACACCACACCGGGCCGTCGGCTCAGGGCTTCCAGAACGTCGAATTCGGTGCGGGTCAGTTCCACGAGTGTGTCTTCTACCCGCACTTCACGGCCTTGTGGGTCCAGGGTCAGCTCCCCCAGTGTCCGCGGGTGTGCTGTGTCTACCGCCGAGGTCGGGCGCGGACGGCGCAGCATGGCGTCGATGCGCGCCATCAGCTCACGAGGACGAAACGGTTTGGTGAGGTAGTCGTCGGCTCCAACCGCGAGACCGATGATGGTGTCGACCTCGTCGGCGCGGGCGGTGACCATCACGATTTAGGCGTCGGTGAAGGTGCGTAACTGCCGACACACCTCGACGCCGTCGATCGAGGGCAAACCCAGATCGAGGATGACTACCGCAGGACTCACCGTGCGTGCGGCGGCGATCCCCTCTTGGCCGTCGTGGGCGATGGTGACCACAAATCCGCTGCGCTGCAGGTAGTCGGCGACAACCTCGGCGATGTCAGGCTCATCTTCGATGACCAGCGCGTGTAGCCCGTGCGGTGGTCGGGCCGCCGGCCCACGAAGGTCGTCGTCGACGATGACGCGGTCATGAGGCACGTCCCTATGGTGGCGGTGGTTTACACGACCATCCAACCCCGCGGGCATTCTTGAGCAGATCTTGATCCCGACCGCCGATCAGCCTTGAGGTTGAGTGGGCAAGGTGGCGGTGTCGCCGCGCCGAACGATATGTCCCAGTTCCCTCTCACACTGTTGATCTGCTTTCGGCCCGGCGACATCCTGTCCATCGATGCAGAGGATGCCCGTGTGACTGTCTCCTACAGCCTCACCACCAGTGATCCATTCGCCACCACCTTCCCTGCCGAGGCCACATCGCGCCGTGCTGGGCTGAGTCGTCAGCTGGTCGGCGGCACCCCGGTACTGCGGATCGAAGAACCCTTTGCCGAGCACGGGCACGGTTTCTGGGCCAAGCTGGAGGGCTTCAACCCCGGTGGCATGAAAGACCGGCCGGCGCTGCACATGGTCGAACGCGCCCGCGCCCGCGGCGAGCTGGCCCCGGGGGCGCAGATCATCGAATCAACGAGCGGCACACTGGGATTGGGGTTAGCGCTAGCGGGCATTGTGTTCGGTCATCCGGTGACCTTGGTGACCGACCCCGGACTGGAACCGATCCTGCGGCAAATGCTCGCCGCCTACGGCGCCCGGGTCGATGTCGTCAGCGAGCCCCACCCGGTCGGGGGTTGGCAACAAGCCCGCCGCGACCGTGTGCGCGCCCTGCTCGCACTCGACGAGGCTGCGTGGTGTCCCGACCAGTATTCCAACCCCGACAACGTGACCGGTTACAGCTCACTGGGTGTGGAGCTGATCGCGCAGCTGCGCCATATCGATGTCCTGGTGTGTTCGGTGGGCACCGGTGGGCACTCAGCCGGTGTGGCTCATACTCTGCGGCAGTTCAACCCTGAGCTGGAAGTCGTGGGCGTAGACACCATCGGCTCGACGATCTTCGGCCAGCCCGCACAGTCACGGATCATGCGGGGACTCGGCTCGAGCATCTACCCCCGCAACGTCGCCTACGACCAGTTCAGTGAGGTGCACTGGGTGGCGCCGGCCGAAGCAGTCTGGGCATGCCGCACCCTGGCCGCCACGCAGTACGCCACCGGCGGCTGGAGCGTGGGCGCGGTGGCCCTGGTCTCGGGCTGGCTGGCTCGCACTCGTTCGGCCGATACGCGCATCGCGGCGGTCTTCCCCGATGGCCCCGCCCGCTACTACGGAACCATCTACAACGACGAGTACTGCCAAGCTCACGACCTGATGGACGCCCCAGCGCCCACTGCCCCCCACACCATCAACGATCCGCTGACCCAGGTCGCGAGTAGCTGGACCCGGTGCCCCACCATCATCGACCCCACTCACATGCCGCACACCGAGCCCACGAGCTGACCTATGCGACGCCTCTACCGCAGTTTCCGCAGCTTCGATCGCCCCAGCCAAGTGCTGATGGTCAACCAGTTCACCATCAACCTCGGCTTCTACATGCTCATGCCCTATCTCGCCGCCTATCTCGCCGGCCCGCTGGCCCTGGCGGCATGGGCAGTGGGCCTGGTCCTGGGGATACGCAACTTCTCCCAGCAGGGCATGTTCCTGATCGGGGGAACACTCGCTGACCGCTGGGGGTACAAACCGCTCATCATCGCCGGATGCCTGATGCGGGTCATCGGATTCATCCTACTGGCCCTGGCCAGTTCGCTGCCCGCGATCCTGATCGCCTCGGCGGCAACGGGATTCGCCGGGGCGCTGTTCAACCCCGCCGTCCGCGCCTACCTGGCCGCCGACGCCGGTGAACGTCGCATCGAAGCATTCGCCGTGTTCAACGTCTTCTACCAGGCCGGCATCCTGCTCGGGCCGCTGGTCGGACTGGCGTTGACCGCTTTGGATTTTCGGCTCACCTCCCTGTGTGCGGCAGCAGTTTTCGCGGTCCTGACCCTCGTGCAGATCAAAGCGCTACCCGCAACAACACCAGCCCCAAGCAACACCTCGATCATTCAGGACTGGCGCAGCGTCGTACGTAACCGGCGATTCCTGCTCTTCGCTGTGGCGATGGCCAGCTCGTATGTGCTGTCCTTTCAGGTCTACCTCGCGCTGCCCCTGCACGCCGACCGCATAGCGGACAACCCCACCCTCGCCACCAGCATTGTCACCGCAATGTTTGTGGTGACCGGTCTGGTGGCCATCGCCGGACAGCTACGCATCACCGCATGGTTCGGCAACCGCTGGGGCAGTACCGGCAGCCTGAGCGTGGGAATGACACTGATGGCTGCAGCTTTCCTGCCCCTAGTCGCCAGCGCCGCAACGCATCAGCGCAACATCGCCCTCAACATCGCCGCACTGCTACTCACCGCAGCCCTGCTCGCCGCCGCCACCGCAGCAGTGTTCCCATTCGAAATGGACACTGTGGTGGGACTGGCCCGCGGCACGCTTGTCGCCACCCACTACGGGCTCTACAACACCATCGTCGGGATCGGGATTCTGCTCGGCAATGCCGCGACCGGGTGGCTGTTCAGCGCGGCCACCACCCGCGACATGCCCGAACTGGTGTGGATCGCTTTGGTCCTCACCGGCATAGCGGCGGCGTCCGCCCTGTTGATGTTGCACCGCCGCGGATGGCTCAGCGTCTCCGCCCCCACCGAAGCTCAACCCACCTCCACCCATTGATTACCCTAGGGGGGTAGGGTATAAAGGTGGTGTGGCGAGACGCCACAGCGACAGGCCTCCTGAGGGTCGTCGGCACCACTGCTGTACCGAAAGGGCACATCTCATGAGCACATCGACAGTGATCGTCTCCGGAATGACGTGTGGGCACTGCGCGTCGTCGGTGCGTGAAGAAGTCGGAGCACTGGCCGGCGTGACCGACGTCGAGGTCGACGTGGCCAGCGGGCAAGTCACCATCTCCAGCTCGGCCCCGATCGAGCCCGACGCGATCCGCGTCGCGGTCGAAGAGGCCGGCTACCACCTGGCGCAGTAGCCGATGAGGGGCTGAAGTGTCTGCCCACTGGCGACTTCAGCCCTTCTCCGGGCGGCGTGTGTGTCGCCACCACCGATGACAGGAATCCAGCGATGAATGTTCCAACCAAGCTCGGCGTCTTCGCTGCGGCTCTGCTGATAGTTTTCGCCGCGGCCTATGCCATCGCCGCGGGTGTCGCACCCGATCGGCCACGACCGTCGTCGGCCGAGTCCACCCATGTCGGCCACACTGCCCAACCGTCATCATCTGCGTCCCCCGGTGCCGATCAGGTTCGCGGGGTTTCGCTGGCAGCAGGCGGCTTCATCCTGGGAAATGTGGTGGCACCCCATGCGCCCGGGATGCAAGCACCGCTGAGCTTTGAGATCCTCGACGCCGCCGGGGCCGCGGTCACCGACTTCGCCACCGAGCACGACAAGCAGCTGCACCTGATCGTCGTCCGCGCGGATGGCGCCTACTTTCGACACGTGCACCCCACTCTCTCGCCCGAAGGGCGCTGGTCGCTGCCCTGGCAGTGGGCGACGGGAGGCAGCTACCGGATCTATGCCGACTTCGTGCCCGCCGCCACCGGTCAACCCCTCACCCTGACCAGCACCGTCGAAGTCAGCGGTGACTACCAGCCGGCCCCAGCCGCCGCCGAATCACGACAGTCATCCGTCGACGGGTTCGACATCGAGCTGGCCGGGCACCTGCGCGCGGGAGCCGAGTCCGAATTGACCGTCACCGTGCGGCGAGCAGGACAACCGGTCACTACCTTGCAGCCGTATCTGGGCGCTTTCGGTCACTTGGTGGCTCTGCGTCAGGGCGACCTGGCCTACCTGCATGTTCACCCTGAGGGCGCGGCACCGACCGCCGGTCAACTCGCGGGACCACAGGTCCGCTTCGCCACCACCGCCCCCACCCCGGGCCGCTATCTGCTCTACCTCGACTTCCAGGTCGACGGCGCTGTGCACACCGCCACCTTCGTTCTCGACGCCCCCACCGGCGCCCCGGCCCCGACAACCAACTCCACGGCCCCCTCGGCCGATCCGCACGCCGGACACTAACTCGCTAACCAGCGCCACCCCGGGGCCACTGCACCGAGGCACTGCACCGAGGCGCTCACCCTTCGAGGAACTTCCCCATGACCACCTCAGCTCCGATCCACCCACCTGCGGCCACCGCCGAGCAGACAGGCACCGTCGATGTCGAACTCGCCGTGTCGGGCATGACGTGTGCCTCGTGCGCGGCACGCATCGAACGCACACTGAACAAACTCGACGGAGTGAGCGCCTCGGTGAACTACGCCACCGAAAAAGCTCACGTCAGCGCACGCGCCGGTGTCGACCCCCACCTGCTGATCGAGACCATCGAACAGGCCGGGTACCGCGCTGCGCTGCCCGCCATTCCCACAGGCGCCGACCCCGACGACGACCCTTCGGACGACGACGGGGAGCTCGTGGCCTTGCGTCACCGACTGATCGGTGCGGTGGTTCTCTCGGTACCGGTGATCGCGCTGGCAATGGTCCCGACGTTGCAGTTCACCTACTGGCAGTGGGCGTCGTTGACGTTGGCCGCGCCGGTGATCGTGTGGGCGGCCTGGCCGTTTCATCGCGCCGCGTTGCTCAACCTGCGCCACGGCGCGGCCACGATGGACACCCTGATCTCGGTCGGCACCACCGCGGCGCTGTTGTGGTCGTTGTATGCGTTGTTCTTCGGCACCGCCGGACAACCAGGCATGACCCACGGATTCACCTTGACGGTCGGCGCCTCTGACGGTGCAGGCAACATCTACCTCGAGGTCGCCGCGGGGGTCACGATGTTCGTCCTGGCCGGCCGATACTTCGAGAAGCGGTCCAAACGGCAAGCCGGTGCGGCGTTGCGGGCCTTGTTGGAGCTGGGCGCCAAAGACGTCACGGTGGTCAGGGACGGCCACCAGCATCGGATACCGATCGGCGAGCTCGCCGTCGACGACGAGTTCATTGTGCGGCCCGGCGAGAAGATCGCCAGCGACGGTGTGGTGGTGTCTGGCACCTCGGCAGTTGACGCCAGCATGGTCACCGGCGAGTCGATGCCAGTCCAGGTTGCCCCCGCCGACACCGTGACCGGCGGAACGGTCAACGCCGGCGGGCACCTGCGGGTGCGGGCGACCCGCGTGGGAGCGGACACCCAACTCGCGCAAATGGCCGCGATGGTCGAACGCGCCCAGACCGGCAAAGCCCACGCCCAGCGACTGGCCGACCGGATCTCAAGTGTCTTCGTGCCGGTGGTCATCGCCGTCGCCATCGCTGTCCTCGGCGCGTGGATCGGCGCCGGCTATCCCCTGCAAGCGGCGTTCACCGCCGCGGTCGCTGTGCTGATCATCGCCTGCCCCTGCGCTCTGGGACTGGCCACCCCGACCGCACTTCTGGTCGGTACCGGCCGCGGAGCCCAACTCGGCATCGTGATCAAAGGCCCCGAAGTCCTGGAATCCACCCGAACCGTCGACACCGTTGTCCTCGACAAAACCGGCACGGTCACCACGGGACAGATGACACTCGTCCAGGTCACCACTGCTCCCTCCACCACTCGCGAAGACGTGCTCGCCCTCGCGGGGGCGGTGGAGAATGCCTCCGAGCACCCCGTCGCGGCCGCCATCGCTGCTGGTGCAGCCGCCGAAGTCGGGCCGCTCGACGAGGTCGACGACTTCCGCAACTTCGAAGGTCGAGGCGTGCGCGGTCTGGTCCAGGGACGTGTGGTCACCGTCGGGCGTCCGACGCTGCTGGCCGAACACGGCATCG